>JAIXRX010000121.1 GCA_027485005.1 Alphaproteobacteria bacterium | reverse complement strand
GCTTTATATTTCTAAGGCCAACGGCCTTTAGAAATATAAATGGTGGAACCGGCGGGATTCGAACCCACGGCCTCAGGATTAGGAATCCTGCGCTCTATCCGACTGAGCTACGGCTCCTTATGTGCGTAATTATTCGAGATAATAATCGATGGTGCTGACCACGCGGATTTTTTTCATCACACTATCGCTATCGCCGCAACCATTATCGCCACCGCTGCTTTCTTGCACTTTGTCCCGCGCGCTGATGGAGAAATACCCCTGTGACGCCTGACGGATGCTGCCCACCTGCGCACCCGCATCTTTTGCAAACTGTCCTGCTGCCTCACGCGCATTTTTGGTCGCACTCGCCAGCATTTCAATTTTCACATCATTCAGCTTAGTAAACAAATAGCTTGGGCTATTGCCACAATAATTATCATCGCTTAGCACCACGCCCGCCGTCACCAGCTTGCTCATTTGTTGATGCGCTTTCATCACCTCATCAATTTTTTCGCTGCGCAACATGATAGCCGAGCTCAACACAAAACGCTTGCCCGCGGCAGCATCCGCACCGCCATATTCATTGGCTTGTTTGTCCACCACGCGCACGCCCTGCGCTTTGATTTCCTCGGCCGTAAAACCTTCTTCGGTCAGAAATTTCATAATCGCGTCTTTTTGCGTGTCTAAGCTTGCTTGGGTGCTCACCAAATCGTCCCCCGTGGTTTTGAACTTCAGCGTCCACACCGCAAGGTTGGCTTTCGCGTCTTGCTCCGCCAAACCGCGCACCGTCACATAGCGATTAGCGCTTTGCATCCCAGTAATCGCATGCCCCACCAGAAAGCCTGCGCCAATCATCCCCACCGCAATCGCAGCGCCTAATAATGGCAATTCTTTCTTTTCCATCTGTCTTACTCCTTGGGGTTAGAATGTTGTTTTTTGGCGTCACGCTTGGCTTTGCGTTCGGCTTTTTTGCGGGCTTTTTCCGCATCTATTTTTGCGCGTTCTTCTGGCGTAGCATTTTTATAGGCTTCTTCACGCATTTTCTTTGTGGCTGCACGTTTTTCTTTTCGCTCTTGCTTAATCCGCGACTTCTCTTCTTCACTGAGTGCATTCCACGCGGCTTTTTTCTCCGCACGCTGCGCGAACTTCTTCACCTCTGTCGCGCGTTTATCTTCTTGCGCCACAGCTTCCCATTGCGCTTTTTTCTGCGCGCGGAAATCCTGTTGCTGCGCCGGCGTCATTTGCTGCCACTGCGCTTGCGCTTCGGCGCGGCTCATCGGCACTTGGGCACAGGCCACACTTGCCCACAGCATCCCCACACACCAACATAATGCATGCGCTAATCGCATTTTCTCTCCGCCTATGTTTTTGATAATACTTGGAACATACGCCGCCATCCGCCGAACCGCAAGGCACCTCCCTGCAAAGATTGCACTCCCCGCCAAATTCTGTATGTTAGGCGGCTTGAAACAGGGAAAAATGATAAAAATCATACCCATAGGCAAAAATTAGGAGTTCTCATGGCTGTCACCCTTCCATCTTCTGGCCCCAAAGCCCCTTGGTATGCGGGTCTTACCGCGCAAATTCTTTATGCGATGGTGCTGGGCATTGCGCTGGGCAACTATTTCTTCGTGAATGGCAGCATTACCCTTGGAAATTTTGTGTTTGAATCGTCGGACTTCAAAGTACTGGCGGATGGTTTTATTAAGCTGATTAAAATGGTAATAGCGCCGCTGATTTTCCTGACGGTGGCAGGCGGTATTGCAAGCATGGGCGACCTACAAAAAGTTGGCCGCGTCGGCATTAAGGCGCTGGTGTATTTCTTGATTATGTCGTTGCTGGCGTTGATTTTCGGCGTGATTGCCGTGACCGTGATGCAACCAGGCAAAGGCTTGGATGCGCATCAAGCGCAACAGCAAGAATCGGCGGTGTTTGAAAAAGCGCAAGCGCAGCAACAAGCCGCTATGGAAAAAGCCAAAGACCAACATGGTTCCAGCCCTGCGGAATTTATTTACAAAATCATTCCGGACGGTTTTGTGAATGCATTCACCAGCGGCAATTTATTATCGGTGCTATTTGTGGCGATTCTGTTTGGGATTGCAGTCGCTAAGCTTGGCGCACAAGGTGAAAGCCTGCAAGGCGGCATGGAAAAACTCACCAAAGTCTTCTTCATGATTGTGCATTTTATTATGAAAGTTGCGCCACTGGGCGCTTTCGGCGCGATGACCAACGCGATTGGCCTCTATGGTTTGGCAGCGCTGATTCCTCTGGGTAAATTGGTGATTGTATCCATCATCGCTTTGCTTGGTTTTGCAATTATCTGCTTGGGCGCCGTGTGTCGTTACTATGGCTTTAGCTTGTGGGCATTGGTGAAATATCTGCGTGAGGAACTCGTGACCGTGTTTGGCACTGGCTCGTCCGAAACCGTACTGCCTGCCACCATTGAAAAATTGGAAAATCTTGGCTGCTCCCCATCCGTCGTTGGCCTCGTGATTCCGACTGGTTTCTCGTTTAATCTCGACGGCACAGCGGTCTATCTTTCCATCTGCGCGATGTTCATCTTCCAAGTGTTCGACGTGCATCTTGGGTTCTGGCAGATTGTGGGCTTGCTGGGTGTGATGATGCTGACCTCTAAAGGCGCTGCTGCCGTGACAGGTTCGGGCTTTATTGTGCTGGCGGCCACACTGCAATCCAACAACCTGCTCCCGCCTGACCAAATGGCACTCGGCTTGTCCTTACTGCTCGCGATCGACCGCATCATGTCGTCCTTCCGCGCGGTTACCAACTTGGTGGGCAACGCAGTGGCAACCATTGCCATTGCGAAAATGGAAAATGAATTCGACGAATCCGTTGGCATTGTGAATGTGAAATAGTGGTCTTTGCATTTGCCCCCGCTTCGGCACTCCTGTGCCTCACATGGGGCAATGCTCAAGGCTGGCTCGGTTTACTGGCCTTATAACATTTGTTTCCGTTCGGTTCTGCTGAACCTCACATGAAACTTGCTCAAGGCTGGCTCGGTTTACTAACCTCGCACTCTGCCAAATTTCGGACAATAAAAAATCCCCGCACCATACGGTTTGGGGATTTTTTATTTGCACTCAGTCGCCTTAATCGACTTTGTGCATACGGCACATAACGACCGTGTCACCAGTGCCACGGCTTGGCCGGACCTCCTTGCTGTCAGAGACAAGCAAGGCAATAGTCAAAAGACCAAGTTCTGGATACACCTCAGAAAGGTGCAGCCAAAAGTAAACACGCCCCTGATTTGGGTACTCAAATGGTACCCATCCTGCCTCTTTACCCTCCAAAAGAGCTTTCATTTCCAAGGCCAACCCTGAAGCAACTTCCTCGTTGGCCAATAAAAGCTTGCTGGTGTTTGGGAAATCTGTGTTGCCACCAATCTCCCAAGCAAGGTCTTTGCCCATAAAGGGCAAACGGCCTTCATTGGCTGCATAAGGCACACCTGCTTTTGAAGCAAGTGCATCAAAGAAACCCTCAATGATTTCTTTGGTGCCTGGAATGATTTCTTCGGTTTTCGGATGCTTGGTGCCCATGGTTATTGGGCCTAAATAATTTTTCATGATATTAAAATTTAATGCACTGCTTCTGGGTGTAATCCTCTTGTTTTTCTTTTTAAAGAACACCCCACAGCGCGGTTTATGATATAAACGACATAAGAGAATCGCCTGTGGTTATAGCAGAAAATTATGACAGTTTGATGACAGCTTAGACTAAAATTTCACCGAATTGTCATACATGGAGCTAAGAGGGCTGCTATACTCTTTCTATGACAGAACGCCACCGACCCGATGCTTCCTTATTCATCCGCCATGCCATTACGTTGTGCATGGCAGCTCGCGGCACGGTTTCCCCTTACATGATTCAGGCCGTGGTCAATTCCGCACCAAATACCGAAGATGAGAAATGCAGCACCAAATGGCGACAAACCAGCTTTTGCTGGGAACTTCTCATCCAAGCCCATTATAAAAAATTGCACCCATGGGCGCAAAAAGATTTTGACGATACCGCCGCTTTTTGGCTGGAAGAATTCCTGCTTATTCCTTTAGCTGCTCGTTTGGGTATTGTATATCAAATCAACGGAACCAATGATTTTTATGGTGATGGAGAACGTCAATCTGATGACCCGGCTGATTGGCGCACGGCCAGACCCAAGCCCGAGACATCACAAGTGCTTTCATTCGCCCCAAATGGGCAGGAATAATTTTTTGCAAGGCTCTAAATTTCCATTTTTCTGGCGATATTTCGGAAACAAAATTTTCTAAATTATCGCAAAGTAGACATCTTAAGCACCCCCTTTGCAGGAGTGAGAGATTTTTTAGTTACGCCCATCAGAACAGGTGGTTAACTGACTCGTTACTTCTTCTTCGCACGGGGTTTGGCGGCGGGTTTATTGGTGGGGGCGGCGAGTTTTTTCTCTGTTTTTTTGCCGTCTGTGCCCTCGAGCTTACTAATTTCATCCCGCAACTGCGCCGCCGTTTCAAACTCAAGGTTCGCCGCAGCTTCCAGCATTTTGCGTTTGAGATGTTCTAAATGCGCGGCCATATTCCCGCCATGCATCACCATTTCCTCAGGGATTTCCACCGTATAACTATCCCGCGCGTAAGGGCTGTTCATTACCTCGCCAATGCTCTTTTTCACGCTCGCAGGGGTAATGCCGTGTTTGTCATTATAGGCTTTTTGAATAGTGCGGCGGCGCTCGGTTTCATCCAGCGCAGCTTTGAGCGAATCAGTCATTTTGTCCGCATATAGAATCACTTTACTGTTCACATTCCGCGCAGCACGGCCAATGGTTTGAATGAGCGACGTGCGCGAACGCAGGAAGCCTTCTTTATCCGCATCCAAAATAGCCATCAGTCCGCATTCCGGAATATCCAAGCCCTCACGCAATAGGTTCACCCCAATCAACACATCCACCTCGCCCAGACGCAAACGACGAATAATGTCGATGCGCTCCAGCGTGTCGATGTCCGAATGCAGATAAATCGATTTGATGCCTGATTCGATAAGATATTCGCTCAGTTCTTCTGCCATACGCTTGGTCAGTGTCGTCACTAGCACGCGCTGGCCAAGCTTTACCTGTTCTCGGCATTCCGCCATTAAATCGTCCACTTGGCTGGCCACTGGCCGCACGATGCACACCGGGTCAATCAAGCCCGTTGGGCGAATGATTTGTTCGACCACTTTGCCATTACTGCGTTCCATTTCCCACTCGGCAGGGGTGGCGGAAACAAACACGGTTTGCGGGCGGAAACTATCCCACTCTTCAAATTTCAGTGGGCGATTATCCATGCACGATGGCAAGCGGAAACCATATTCCGAAAGGGTGGTTTTGCGCGCACGATCCCCTTTATACATGCCACCAATTTGTGACACGCTGACATGGCTCTCATCCACAAATAGCAGCGCATTTTTAGGCAGATATTGGAACAAGGTGGGCGGTGGTTCGCCCGACGCTGTGCCCGAAAGATAACGCGAATAATTTTCAATCCCGCGGCACATACCCGCCTCTTGCAGCATTTCCAAATCATACATGGTGCGTTGCTCGAGCCGCTGCGCTTCCAGTAATTTATTGTTCGCGCGGAAATAATCCAAACGCTCTACTAACTCTTTTTTAATGTCTTTAATCGCCTGCATGATGGTGGGTTTGGGTGTCACATAATGGCTATTGGCATAGATGGTCACGGCGTCCAATCGCTGAGTGGTTTCGCCCGTGAGTGGGTCAAATTCTGCCACCGCATCCAGCTCGTCCCCAAAGAAAGACAAGCGCCATGCGCGGTCTTCCATGTGCGCAGGAAACAGGTCGATATTGTCACCGCGCACACGAAATGTACCGCGATGAAAATCAATGTCGTTACGTTGATATTGCAGTGCAACAAGCTGTCGCAGCAATTCTTTTTGCGACATCACCTGCCCTTTTTTCATCTCCATGCGCATGCCGTAATAGGCTTCTACGGAACCAATCCCGTAAATGCAGGAGACGGACGCCACCACAATCACATCCGAGCGCTCTAGCATCGCGCGCGTAGCCGCGTGACGCATCCTATCAATCTGCTCATTAATCTGGGACTCTTTTTCGATGAAAGTATCCGTGCGCGCAACATAAGCTTCGGGCTGATAATAGTCGTAATACGACACGAAATATTCCACCGCATTATTGGGGAAAAAACTTTTCATCTCCGCATAAAGTTGCGCGGCCAGTGTTTTGTTATGCGCCATAATTAGTGCGGGGCGCTGCGTTTCTTGAATCACATGGGCCATGGTGAAGGTTTTGCCGGAGCCCGTCACACCCAGCAAGACTTGATCACGCGCATTCTGGCGCACACCTTCGACGAGTGATTTGATTGCTTGCGGCTGGTCGCCATCGGGTTTGTAGTCGGAGACAATCTCAAACGGCACGCCACGCAAAGAAGGCGTTGACTGGTTCACGCTACATCGCCTTGACTTGGATCACAATCGGACCAACAATTATGACAAAAAATGCTGGGAGGAAGAAAAAAATCAGCGGTATGGTCATTAAAGCAGGCAACTTACCTGCACGGTTCTCAGCGTCCATCAAGCGGCGCATACGGTAATCATCCGACAGAATTCGTAGTGTATCCGTTAGACTCGAGCCCATACGTTCCGTTTGAATCAACGCCCCTACCAAGGTTTTGAACGGAGCAAGGTCCGTACGAATGGCGAGGTTCTGCATCGCTTTCTGACGGTCGTTAAGCAAGGAAAGCTCCATCCGCAAGCGGTTAAGCTCACTGGTGATTTCAGGGTGCGCATGGCCTAGCTCGCGGCACACGCGCGCTAAAGCACCGTCTAGCGCAAGCCCCGTTTCTACGCAGACTAAGAGCAAATCAATTGCATCAGGAAAGCTGTTTTGCAGTCGTTTCTGGCGCTTCTTTTTATTATTCTCCAATATTAAGTCTGCCCCTTTTACAGCGAGCAGAGCAAATATAAATCCTGCAATTTGTATGTCCAAAGTGGCATTTTCTTGCAAAATTAAATAGATCGCTAAAAGACCGATGACAGGCTGCGCCACCCATTTAAAATAGACGAAATAAACAGGGGCACTCGCACTTTGATACCCAGCCTGATAATATAACATTCCTTTTTCATGTCGGTATTTGGCCATATCAAAGCCAAATCCTTCAAGAATTTTTTGCATAACTTGGGCTGTTGGCGTGAGTTCACCCTCAAAAATGATAGGTGTATCCGAACCCATTTGCGGGTCGTTATATTGCCCCATCTCTTCCGCCAGCGTATTAATTTTTTCTTTGCCAGGATTTCCTGCCAATACCGAAAAAATAAACTGACTAAGTACAAGGACCAGAAAACCTGCAATAAGCGCGATCACGAAAGCAGACATATTATACCTCAATCTTGATCATTTGATTTATCACCCACATGCCCGCCGCCACAAGCCCCACAGAAATACCCAGCAATATATTACCCAAGCTCGTAGTGAGCAGTGGTTCGATAAATTCTGGACTCATAAGATACAGAGCGCCAAACTCAAAAAATGGCAAAGACCCAAGAATCCAAGAGGTCATGCGCCCTTCCGCAGTAATCGCACGCACTTTTAACATCAGCTCTTTACGCTTACGAATAATATGCGAAAGCTTACTAAGAATCTCACCAAGGTTACCGCCCGTTTCTTGCTGAACCGTTAATACGACAACAAAGAAGCTAACATCCTGCTCTGGCACCCGTTTTGCCAAACGCGCTAACGCTTCGGTCAGCACACGGCCATACGTTATTTCATCCACTAGCCGCTTGAATTCTTCTGCTACCGGCGACTCTCCGTGCTCGGCCACTAAACGAAAAGCAGAATTCACAGGATTTCCTGAACGAATAGCACGAACAATCATATCAATGGCATCGGCAAATTTCTCAATAAACTGACGGTTGCGAGCCTCAACACGTCCAATTAAAAATTTGTACGAAATAAAATACGTGACGCATAGCCCAATGATAAGGCCGAGCGCACCAAATTTGTAGACGAGAAAAAAAGTTACCGCCCCCATAAAGACAGCAAGTGCCATGCCGACCAGATGCGCTTTCTGCTGATAGCCCGCCTGCACCATCAAACGATAAAGTACAGCAGCACCTGGAATATATACAATTTTTTGTCCCAATGGCGAAAGATCATGCATCGCATCATCAAAGGTATAGGTATATTCATCACTAGGGCGAAATTCAACTTGTTGCTGCTGCAACAATTCAATACGCTCACGACGACGCGCTTGAATTCTTGCATCATCCTTTGGCATAAACAGCATCGCAATGATGAATACGACCACACCAGATGAAAGAGCAAGGATCAGGGACAGCATGGTTATTGCGATGTTTTCTGTTTGGCGGCTAAGGCAATGATATCCGATATTTCCTGATCACGACCAAAATATGACGCCCGCGTGATGAATGCCGGACGAATCCCACTGCAAACAAAACGACCAGTTAATCGACCATTGGCGTCCATTGGTCCCGCTTCATATGAGAAGAGTGTTTGGGTTGTAATAATATCGTTCTGCATGCCCACAATTTCTTCAATATGCGTCACGCGACGACCACCATCACGTTGACGAGAAACCTGTACAATTAGGTTAACTGCACTCGCTATTTGGGTACGCAAGGCTTGCGATGAGAGCGTTAACCCTGCTAAACCGACTAGGTTTTCTATTCGACTCAGTGCATCACGTGGATTGTTAGCGTGGATGGTTGCCATCGAACCATCATGCCCTGTGTTCATAGCAGCCAATACGTCTAGCACTTCATCACCACGAATCTCGCCAAGAATAATACGATCAGGACGCATACGCAGAGCATTCTTTACAAGTGCTCTTTGAGTGATGGCACCGCTTCCTTCCGTGTTAGCAGGACGCGTTTCTAAACGCAGCACATGCGGCTGATGCAGTTGCAATTCAGCGGCATCCTCAATGGTGATGACGCGCTCGCCAGCATCAATGTGCCCAGAGAGCGCATTAAGCATGGTCGTTTTACCCGAACCCGTCCCACCAGAAATTAAAATATTGAGTCGAATAGCACCACAAATCTCAAGGAAATGGGCCATTTCTGAACTCATGGATCCATATTCAACATATTGCGCAAGTGACATTTTATTTTTCTTAAACTTACGAATAGACACTAATGATCCGTCAAGTGCGAGCGGCGGAATAATAGCGTTAAAGCGTGAGCCATCAGGCATCCGCGCATCCACCATCGGGCTATTTTCGTCTACACGGCGGCCAACTTTAGCCACAATTTTTTGAACCACATTGAGCAAATGACGCTCACTGGCAAAAGTTATATCGGTTAGGTAAATTTTACCAGCGCGCTCAATGAACACCTGTTTAGGCCCATTCACCATAATATCAGCAACGTCCGAATCGGCGAGGAGGACTTCTAGTGGCCCAAACCCTAGGACTTCATCCAACAAATTCACTTTCAGTTTATCGAGCTGAGCGATTGTGAGCGGCATATTTATGCTTTCCAGCATTTCGTCCACAATCTTAGAAACCACCGTCTTGCGTTCTTCAGGCTTTAACGTATCAATGGTACGAAACGTTGGGTGCTCAAAAATATTTTCAATAATGACTGCTTTTGCGCGGTGATATTCTGGCGTTTCTAACTTCGTGTCTGTATAGCTGACCATCTTGATATCAGGCGATTTATTGATCTGCTCAGCCAATCCAGAAAGTGAGACTGTGGAAACCACTTTTGTTGCTTGCGATTCCAATAATTGATCTTGATTTCTTTGCAGCTCAGCAGACTTAGTCGTGATCATTAGTTCATTTGAAGATGGTTTTTTCCCGAACATTATAAAACTTCCTATACAGATTTCATCATACGTTTACGAGTCCTGGCTTGCTCAACCAGCATATCCGCGAATGATTTTAGTTGCTGCTGCAGTGGTGTTCCTGGCATCTCAAGAATGGTGCAGCCCTGATTCTCTGCGGTGACCACACTGCGAATATCATTAGCGAGATACGCTTTAATCTGAGTATTGCAAACGCGCTCAAAATCTTTGGCGGTAATCGCCTCTTTGAACTTTGCGCCGCTGCGATTAATCACGGCGTAAATATCTTCATCACTCACACCAATCTCACGCCATGCACGAGTAAGACGTGCCGCATGCGTTACCGAACGAAGCCAAAGCTGGCTCACAATAATATTCAAATCCGACGCGGCCACTGCGGCTGCAATCCATGAAGCCCATACATGGGGCAAATCAAGAACTACATAGTCATAGCGCGTTTGCAGAATTGCCAGCATATCACGGATAACTTCTGGACGAAGAGCTGGGAACGTTTTTAACTCATAAGGTGCGGCGATAATCTTAAACTGGCCTTTATAATCTACCTGCATACGCTCTAGCAAAGTAGCATCTACTCCTCGCTCTGGATGATCAAAAATTTCTTTGATGCCATAAGACGAAGACACATCAAGATTCTTTGCAACCATACCAAATTGATAATCCATATCGACCAACACCACTTGCGCCCCAGATTGCTGCGCTAGCGCATAGGCCGTATTCACTGCAATGGTGCTTGAGCCATCACCAGACGCAGCGCTCATTAGGCTGATAATCATGCCCTGCCCTTTGCCACCCGCTGGCGTACTCGACTCGACAAATACATCAATCACATCTGAAGGCTGCACAGGTTTTGTAAAATATTCGACGACCCCACGCTGCTTAAGAGCACGATAGAAAGCAATATCATTGGCCTCACCAATCACAACGACTTTGGTACCCGCGACACAATGTTCTGCCATACTGTCCAGCTGATGCAAAATAACAGACTGCTCACCTGCCACGTCGACTAAAATAAATCTCGGCGCAGAGTTGCGTGACGTTAACGCTACCGCAGCTTCTGCTGGAGATCCAATCACAATATCAGCAAATGAATATCCCAACGCAGTTGCAATATTATGAGCGAAAGACATATTGTCTTCGCTTAATATAACCGCCATAAATGGACTAGTGTTTTCCATAGCAATAAACCTTCTGCCCTCAGAAATTATTCGGAGGCACTAATGCTTTCAAATTCTGTTGAAATAGCTACAGGAGCATAATTGTTAGGTTGATTTGCCCCCTTCATGACCTGCGCCGCCCGTCGACCGCTTGCTTTAGGCATCGTTGCCGGATCAGTAATTTCTCTTCGGTCGGTAATCATCTGTACAGTATTCGCTGCCATAGAGCATCCGAAAGATGGCAGCGGAGCATGGTATGCATTACTGTAATTATCTATAAAACGATTCTCACAATTGCGCGCAACCACACGGTTATAAACGAGCATGGCTTGATCTTGGCCGTCTTGCGATAATTTGCGGTTATATTGCACCCCAAATTGTTTCAAAATACCTATCGCCTTCGCGCAATATAATGATCCATCAGCACAAGATAGGAGAACTTTGGTTGGCTGATCTCTATCAATCCACGACGCCATCTCTTCGATGCCACGAGGCTCAGATAAAATCAGATTCACACGCTCATTAGAATGAATCAGCAAACTCTCTGGCCCACCGCGATTTTTGAATACTGATTCGGGAGGCGCCACACAAGCAACCAGCGAAACCAAACATACAAATGCTGAAAGCTTTTTCATATTATTACTCCACCATAAATCCGACAGAACCTTCCATGCCGGCGCCTTGCGTGCCTTTTTCAACAGCACCGAGCGCTCCATAGAACATCATATCCATCATACTTGCCGGCTTAAAATTGTCTGTTGGCAAACGCACATCATCATTTCTCAATGGATCCACTAAATAAGGTGTCACCGCAATCACTAACTCAGACTCTTTGCGTTGATATGACGTGCTTCTTAGCAATGCGCCCAAGACTGGAACTTCACCCAAGCCCGGCAGCTGACGCACAGAGCTTGTCAGCTGGTCACGCAATAAACCAGCAATCATAAAACTTTCTCCAGGCGCCAACTCAACGGTTGTTTTTGCACGGCGCGTAGTCAGCGCAGGAACCGATGTTGAGCCTATTGCTGTTGTGACGTCTGTACTAATTTCTGAAACTTCAGGCTCGACAACCAAGCGGATTCGATTCGCTGACAAGACATAAGGTATAAACTGCACCGTCACACCGTAAGGCTTAAATTCAACGCCAGCCGCAGCCCCGGCACCAGCACCAGTAACTACAGGAACTGGGAATTCTCCCCCTGCCAGAAACTCTGCCTTCTCGCCCGAAAGCGCTACCAAGTTAGGTTCTGCTAAAATCTTGAATAAACCTTGGGATTCGAGTGCTTCCAATGCCATAGATACGGAAACATCTGCATTTTCGTACTGGAAACCACCTACTGCCGCCGCGGCAGAATCCAGTTGCAAACCTTGGGTGCCGAAGGTGTGAAGACCGTCTTCAAAGCGCAAATTGCCGGCAGAACCTAACAAAGAAAACCCACCATTCACACGAGCGCCTGAGAAACTAGACCCTAATTTTTTCAAAGCCGTGCGCTGTATTTCACCCACACGCACGCGCAACATCACTTGCTGACCACTATTGACTTGAAGCAAATTGAGAACACTACTTTCCGCAAGCCCCGCCGCAGAACCTGCCGCAGGAGTTGTCGTTGGGCCTGATTGTGTTTTCACAAACTCGTTCACAATTTGCAACGCGCGGTCAACAACGCTTGCACTGCTGACATCCCCCACCAAGGCGACATTAGTATTTACCAGCTTTATTCCAATAGACTCGTTAGGCAAAAACTCTTTAAGCGCCTTGCGTATGGCTGGCAAATCATAGGTTACCACAGCATTGAAGCTATTAATGACGTTTTTGTCTTTATCCAGAATACGAATGTTGGTCGTACCAAATGCTTTCCCCAAAATAGAAATACGACGCGGACTGTGAACATGCACATCCGCCACATCAGGGTTTCCAACCATTACCTCAGCCGCATCTTTTTTTAGCGCCACCAGCTCTGCGCGGTTGACCGGAATCACCAACGCACCACCATCTGCCAAAGCCACGTTGGCATAGCCCATAACAACCAACAACATCCCAACAAAAACTTGCATGTTCCGCATCATTTTTTGCTCTCAATTTCTACGGTTTGCGCCGTGGTGCCACGAACCACAACAACGGAATCATTTTTCGCAGGCTCTTCTGTTAGCGCCGCAGCATTTTCTCCACCGCCCGTTGCAAGGAAACGAGTAATATCAAAGCGTGTCGTTGGAGATGGAATATTGCCATCTTTATCTTTGAGCGAGCGAAGCGACAAAGACAATGTGCCGCGGCGCTCTGCCAAACGAAGTTTCTGGGCATCTTCTGAGGTCACCTGCAATGAAACACTGGAAGGAAGAGGCGCTTGCTTGCCAGTCTCGGCCGCCGCACGCTGATCAACAGCGACAACCAAAACATTCACCAGCATTACCTCGGAAATTTGCTCCTGCTTCGGTGCGAGCTTAGGATCTTTAGGGTTAGGCACTTCCACCATCTGCGTGAGCAAAATATCTACACGATCACCCGGAAAAACAAAGCCTGCAATCCCCGCAATACCGTCCGTTGCAATCGTAACCAAACGGGAGCCTTCAGGCAAAGTAGACGCTAAAAAACTAGCATCACCCGGCTTGCCCAATTTAGTTTTCAATAATGGCTCGCGAGCCTGAAAATGGCCACGAGCGATCATTCCCGTTGGTTCGTCTTTACCTACCACCATGAAATTATCTGCAATTAGGCGCTTGGGCCAATCTTGACGATCAACGACAGATGCCTCAATAGAACTACCTGGAGCAATTTCTGTTTGCGCCACATAAATTTGCTCAGTCGGCTCTTGCACCAACTTCTCAACTGGCTTTTCAACAATAATTGTCGATGTCTCGCTGGGCGCTTGTGCAGAAGTCATTTGATAGACCACGACAATAGCCACCACAGCCAATACTAAGGACACAAATATGGCTATTAGCCTCATGCCTAACCCCAAAATTATAATAATTTTTGTTAATTTTCTAACTGTAGTGAACCACATCTTAACCATTATGACAAGGCTGCACACAACATATAGACGCGCTGTGTTATATGCGCCACTACTTGTGGGTGAATACGACTGAACTTTTTAAGTCATTGGCTCGATTGGGGATTGTGGCAACGGCAAAGTTTGGTTATATTTCTGCGCACACAAATCACCCAAGACATTCATCATCGCCTATAAAATACCTCAGAAAGACCTGCAGTGGATAAGATTCTCATTCTCGATTTTGGCTCTCAAGTTACTCAGTTAATTGCGCGTCGCCTACGCGAAGATGGCATTTATTGTGAAATTCACCCATTCAGTTGGTCAGAAGCTAATATCCGTCAATACGGCGCAAAGGGTGTTATTTTATCGGGCGGCCCAGCCAGCGTACATCTCGAACATTCACCGCAATCCTCACCTGCCGTTTTCCAGCTTGGCGTTCCTGTTTTAGGTATCTGCTATGGCCAGCAGCTCATGTGCCAGCAGCTTGGCGGCAAGGTTGAACCTAGTGATGCACGTGAATTTGGCCGCGCAATGCTGCATGTTACTAAAAATAGTGCACTACTGAATGGTTTGGAAAGCACTCAGGATTATCAGGTATGGATGAGCCATGGTGATAAAGTGACACAGCTTCCCGCAGGCTTTGAAGTCATCGCTACCACGACATCTGCGCCCTTTGCTGCCGTTGCGAATGAAAGCAAACGCTATTATGGCGTACAGTTCCATCCTGAAGTAGCGCATACATTAGATGGCGCATTGATGCTGAGAAATTTCACCAAAAATATTTGTGGTTGCAAGGGTGATTGGACGATGACTAATTTTCGCCAAGCAACGCTCCCCCATATTCGTCAAACAGTCGGCAAGCAACGTGTACTTTGTGCTGTCAGCGGCGGAGTTGACAGCTCAGTCGTAGCAAAACTCTTGCATGAAGCGATTGGCGATCAGCTGCTTTGCGTTTTTGTAGATACTGGTTTGTTGCGCGCCGGAGAGGCTGAGCAAGTCCGTAAAAGTTTTGCTGAATACTATAATATTCCATTGGTGTATGTGGATGCTAGCATGCTGTTCCTCCACCGCTTGGATGGTGTACGGGATCCGGAGCGCAAACGTAAAATAATTGGCGAAACATTTATTGAAGTGTTTGAGCAAGAAGTTGAAAGACAAGGTGGGGCGGATTTTCTTGCCCAGGGCACGCTTTATCCTGACGTGATTGAGTCGGTATCTTTCACTGGCGGACCTTCGGCTACCATCAAATCGCACCATAATGTGGGAGGCTTGCCTGCCCGCATGAAGCTCAAGCTGATTGAACCTGTACGAGAACTCTTTAAAGATGAAGTGCGCGCCCTAGGCCGTGATATGGGCATGCCAGATTCACTACTCATGCGTCACCCCTTCCCTGGCCCCGGCCTTGCTATCCGCATTCCAGGAGAAATCACGCAAGAAAAAATTGATATTCTGCAAAAAGCAGATCGCCTTTATATCGAAGAAATTCGTGCAGCTGGGCTTTATGATAAAATATGGCAAGCTTTTGCAGTATTGCTACCCGTAAAAACTGTAGGCGTTATGGGCGACGCTCGTACTTATGAATATGTTTGTGCTCTACGTGCAGTCACTTCGACTGACGGTATGACCGCCGATTATTACCCATATGAACATGAATTTCTGGCCAGAGTTTCTAGCCGTATCGTCAATGAGGTTCGCGGTATCAACCGCGTGGTTTATGATATCACCAGCAAGCCTCCCGGCACCATTGAGTGGGAATAGCCGTTAGCTAAATCAATGATGAGAGAGTCATGCGTAGTATAATTATTTGTGTGTTAGTGATATTGTTTGGTAGCGCGGGTTTGTATGGCGCTGGTTCTTCGCTGCCTGAGGAAATTAACATCCATCGCGGTGTGTTTCTGAAAGCCGATGTTAATAAAGTGGCGGCGCTCACTTCGGTCACTAATTGGCCAAGTTGGTGGCGTTTTTTTTCAGCCATCCAAACGAATATAGAAGCATCAACACCAGACGCTCTAGCATATAACGGAATAACTCGCTACGGCGGGGATATTCTTTTTTTGCAAAAGAATACTGAAGTGGAGGGGCGCAGCGTTTGGGTTTTGCGTGAGTCATGGATGGGCATGGAGGGTGGTCTTGCAGTGCAAGTGAGCAGTCAGGATGGGCAAACCTTTGTTAAGGTATCTCAGATGACAAAAATTTCGAGCCCTTACTGGCGTTTCATGTGGTATTACGTATTGGGTAAGGACAAGATACCTAATTATATTCTGCACAGCTTTGCTGAGTATTTAGGCGAGCAAAAAATAAAAATAGAGGAGCTTGTTCTGTGAGCGCAAAGACCCCACTAGAGCACGCGATTGAGACTCTTAATTATGCCAAGAAATTAGGTGCTACTTCAGCCGATGCCATAAGTATCTCCTCTGCCGATGTGAGTACATCTGTGCGCCATGGGTTACCAGAAGATATTGAGCGCTCGGAATCGTCTGCTATTGGTTTGCGTATTTTCATCGGGCAACAATCAGCTTGTGTTTCTGGATCTGACTTTGCCCCAGAATCTCTTAAAAATATGGCTGAGCGCGCCTTTCATATGGCTAAGCTTGCCCCCGAAGATATTTATGCGGGGCTTGCCCCTGTTGAACGTTTAGCGCGTGACATTCCTGCATTGGATTTACATGATACAACGCCTGCCCCCACGATGCAGCAACTGCAAGAGTGGTGCAAAGAAACAGAGGAGGCAGCCACCAGCGTACAAGGTATTACGAACAGCGAAGGTGCAAGTGCTGGCTATTCTGCACATCAAGTGGCCCTTGTAACCTCCCATGGACTCGCTCAAGAATATCGTAGCACCAGCTGGCAATTATCCGTGTCAGTCTTGGCTGGACAAGACACCCAAATGGAGCGCGACTACGACTATAGCTCGACCCGTCATGCTGAAGATCTACGCAGCCCCGCTTCGATTGGCGCGACCGCCGCTGCCCGTACTTTGCGACGCTTAAATCCACGCAAAGTTTCGACCTGTCATGTGCCCGTGGTGTTTGAACCACGCATAGCGCGAGCGCTGCTTTCCAGCCTTGCTGGGGCTATTTCTGGCGCCGCTATCGCCAATGGCACCAGCTTTTTAAAACATTCGCTCGGCCAACAAATTTTTGCCCCATCCATCCGTATCACTGACAATCCCTTGCGCGTGCGTGGCCTTGCCTCTCGTCCATTTGATGGGGAAGGTGTTGCCGCCACACCTATAACAGTGGTAGAAAAAGGCGTCTTGAATAGTTGGATAATGGATGTGCGCTCCGCTAATAAACTTGGGCTACAAACCACTGGCCATGCCATGCGTGGCTTAGCTTCTGCACCCACCCCATCCACTAGCAATTTCACGCTGGAAGCAGGCACAATGTCTGCACAAGATATGATTAAAAGTACTCATACGGGCCTTTATGTCACCGAAATGTTCGGTATGGGCATCAATCTGATTACTGGTGATTTTAGCCAGGGGGCGGCGGGCTACTGGATTGAGAATGGTGAACTCGCCTACCCTGTCAGTGAGATTACGATTGCAGGACATTTGAAAGACATGTTCTTGGAACTTGAGGCCGCAAACGACCTTGAATATATTGCACGCGTTAATACCCCAACTGTGCGCGTGGCCAACATGACCATTGCGGGAGCATAAATGAGATGAGCGATATTGCCTCACATCATTTGCTCAAACGCTTGTGGCAAGATTACATTAAACAATATCGCCGCCGTGTTGTGATAGCCGTCTTGTGTATGATGGTGGCGGCAGCAGCAACAGCTTGTAACGCTTGGTTGTTACAGCCTGCCCTCGATCATATTTTTGTGAATAAAGACCAATCCATGCTGATGGTGATTCCGCTCGCCCTGATTGCCATTGCTATTGTGAATGGCGCGGCCGATTATGGCCAAAATATCAGTATGCGTATTTTAGGGCAACGCGTGATCGCCGACATGCAAAAGCAGCTCTTTGAACATGCCATGCGTGCTGATCTTGCCATGTTCCACGACACGGCTTCTGGCCGTTTGATTTCGCGTTTCACTAACGATATTCAAATGATGCGTGGTGCCGTTTCCAGCGTGCTCACCGGCCTTGCCAAAGACAGTCTTACCGCCGTTTTTCTCATTGGTGTCATGATCTATCAGAGCTGGCAATTATCCCTTTTTGCTTTGCTGCTTTTCCCTATTACCATCTATCCAATTCTCAATCTTGGTCGGCGCATGCGCAAAATTTCTGGTCACACTCAAGAAGAGCTCGGCAATCTAACCGCACAGCTCGATGAAACCTTTCAAGGAGTGCGCATTGTGAAGGCGTATGCTCAGGAAGAATTTGAAGTAAATCGTGCCAATAGCGTGATCGAGAAACTTTATAAACTCTATGTGAAATCTGCTCGAGTGCAGGTGTTGGCATCTCCACTGATGGAATCTGTGGCGACCTGTGCCATTGCTGGTGTTATCTGGTATGGCGGCATGCAAGTTATTGAATCACATACGACTCCTGGGGCGTTTTTCTCGTTTGTAGCCGCCATGATCATGGCGTACCGGCCGATGAAATCACTTGCTAATCTCAACAACCAATTACAAGAAGGCTTGGCCGCCGCTGCCCGCCTATTCGCTGTGTTGGACGACACTCCCAAAGTGCAGGAATCTCCTACCGCACAAACGCTACAATTAGGGCAAGGGGCTGTGGCTTTCAAAGAGGTTACATTTAGCTATCTTTCAAACGACCAGATTGGTTTGCACCATGTTTCCTTGCACGTGCCAGCAGGAAAAACAGTAGCGCTGGTGGGACCTTCGGGTGCGGGTAAATCGACCATCATGCATCTGCTCTTGCGCTTCTATGACATCAATGCCGGACGCATTGAAATAGACGGTCAGGATATTCGCAATGTCACGCTTAAATCATTGCGTCAAAATATGGCCTTAGTCTCACAAGACACAGTTTTATTTGATGATAGCGTGGCGAATAATATCGCCTATGGTACGCCGGATGCAACCCGTGAAGAGATTGTAGCGGCAGCTAAGAAAGCCTACGCAGATGAGTTTATTGATACCATGCCGCAAGGCTATGAAACATTGATTGGTCCGCATGGCGTAAAACTCTCGGGTGGTCAGCGTCAGCGCCTTTCAATTGCTCGTGCTATTCTAAAAAATGCACCGATTTTATTGCTAGATGAAGCTACATCCGCCCTCGATACGGCTTCTGAGAAAATGGTACAATATGCGCTGGGTGAACTTATGCAACATCGCACCACGTTAGTCATTGCACACCGCCTTTCTACGATTATGCATGCAGACAAAATTTGCGTACTCGATAAAGGACAAGTGGTTGAAGAAGGCACGCATCAAGAATTATTGGCACGCGGTGGGCTTTACGCCCATTTACATCAGCAGCAATTTGCTAATGTGTCTGAATCTGCCGCTTAAGCATCATGAAACAAACGCTTAAAAAAATTAGCAAAGCCTTTTTCAAATCTCGTCCCGTACGAAACGCGCTTTGCTGGACTATTGCCAGCATCATCCGCTTAACCTGTTTACTTTCACGCGTGACGTTTCATGTGGATGAGGCCGCATTGCCTTTCTTTCGAGGCGAGAGAAAGGCGATTTATGTATCATGGCATGGGCGCAACGTGCTTGCTTATCGTCTACGCCCTAAAAACCGTCGAATTTTTGCCATGGTCTCGCTCCACCGCGACGGTGAATGGCTAGCGCAAACACTGTTATATCTTGGCCTGGATCAAGTGCGCGGATCCTCACGCAAGGGCGGTTTTAGTGCTACGCGTGACGCTATTGAGGTCCTTTCACAAGAACACTCACTGGGCATGACGCCTGATGGGCCAAGAGGCCCGCGCCATATTGCAAAAATGGGGCCGATTGTTATCGCCCGTCTGACACAAACAGAAATCATTCCGTGCAGCTTCTCCACCAATCGCGCACATGTTTTCAAAAGCTGGGATCGCTATCTTTGGCCGCTACCATTCGGCCACATTCACTTCTGTATTGGCGCACCCATTTTGCCGCATCAGGATGAAGCGCAGGATGAAAGGATGCGTCAACAGATGGAAGCTGCGATTAACACTCAGACGCATCATGCAGATATGCTTGCAGGTCGCGCAGATTTCTGAAAAGATGGAGTGGATGAAACAATCCACTTTGCCCCTTTTTCTTCGCCTCTACTCGCTTCTCACATGGGCTGGAACGCCGCTATTATGGGGCTTACTACGCTGGCGCTTATGGCGTGGCAAAGAAGACCGCACACGCCTTTTTGAACGCATGGGATATGCATCAGTAGCGCGCCCTCAGGGATATCTATTGTGGTTTCATGCAGCGAGTGTGGGAGAAGCTAATTCGGTGCTTTCACTCATTCAGACGCTTCGCCATCAATATCCAACTCTCAACATGCTCATCACTACCGGTACACTAACGTCAGCACGCCTGTTGGCTGAACGCCTGCCCAAAGGGGTCATACATCAATTTATTCCGCTTGATAGTCCTCTAGCAGCAGGGCGTTTTATTGCCCATTGGCATCCCAATATGGCTTTGTGGGTGGAATCCGAGCTGTGGCCAAACTTGCTAAACAAGGCCACTCACGCAGGCACTAAACTTTGGCTCATCAACGCGCGCATGTCGGATCGTTCTTTCAGCCGCTGGCAGAAATCTCCCGCCACCATTCAAACGCTGCTTTCATACTTTGAGAAAATTTTTGCAGGCAGCGAACCAGATGCTAAACGCATTTCATCTTTGATGCACTACCCTGTGACATCTATTGGCAACTTAAAATATGATACACCTCCACTACCCGCAGACCATGAAGCGCTGGCACAACTTCAAGAACAACTTGCAGGACGGGTCGTATGGCTCGCATCCTCTACTCATCCAGGCGAAGAAGTGATGGCCGCTGAGGCGCATCGCCGCATGGCACAAAAGCACGCAAACCTTCTTACCATCATTGTTCCGCGCCACCCCGCGCGTGGACCTGCGATTGCGGAAATGCTGCAACGTGGCGGATGGCAGGTTTCGCTTCGTTCGCAATATGACGCGATTACAGAATACACACAAATCTACATTGCCGATACACTAGGTGAATTGGGCTTATTTTATCGCGCCTGTCCTGTGGTATTTATTGGTGGTTCACTGGTGCCACATGGCGGGCAAAACCCGCTGGAGCCTGCGCGTTTAGGCGGTGCTATTCTTGCAGGCTTATACATGCATAATTTCTCAGAAATTTGTCATGTGCTCGAATCAGCAGGAGGCCTTTCACGCGTGCTTGGAGTAGAAGATCTCAGCCAAGCCGTGATGACACTTTTAGACGATGCCAATGAACGCCAAAAACGTGGGCAAGCAGCTAAGGAAGCAGTGGAAGCCAAAGGGGGTGCATTGCAGCATTTAACTGATATGTTAGCCGAACCGTTAAGCATTACAGTGAGAACATCCCATGGCAAAGCTGCCTAAGACCCCCGCCTTCTGGCAGAAACGCGGTTGGAAAGCATGGGCACTACTG
This sequence comes from Alphaproteobacteria bacterium, assembly GCA_027485005.1. Classification (GTDB taxonomy): domain Bacteria; phylum Pseudomonadota; class Alphaproteobacteria; order Rickettsiales; family JAIXRX01; genus JAIXRX01. Next base: position 417 of record JAIXRX010000121.1, on the reverse strand, counting down.
CCACTGAGTAAAGTTTATATCGCCATGATGCGTCTGGATCAGCGCGAGCAAAAACCTAGAGAAGTGAATATTCCTGTATGGTGTGTTGGGAATGTGACCGTAGGCGGGAGTGGTAAAACACCACTTGTGTGTTGGCTGGCAGACTGGCTTCAAACACAAGGAGTGGAGGCCCATATTATTTTACGCGGTTTTGGCGGGGAGCTTTCCTCTGACAAACCATTGCGTGTTAACCCCACCATCCATAGTCATCTAGAAGTAGGAGATGAAGCATTGTTGCTCGCGCGTCATGCCCCTACGTGGATTTGCCGTGACCGTGTAGCAGCCACGAATGCTGCCGAAACCGCAGGCGCACAGATGGTTTTACTGGATGATGGTTTGCAACATTGGCGAATTGAAAAAGATGTAAGCTTTTTGGTG
>JAIXRX010000157.1 GCA_027485005.1 Alphaproteobacteria bacterium | reverse complement strand
TTTTAGAATTGCTCTAAAACTAACTAACCGTCGCCAGCGCATTCTCAGTAGCATGGCGCGGCAAGGTGCAAATGATTTTGCACCACGTCCATCCGCCCAGAAGTACAAAATAGCGATTGTCACGCAATCTTCACACTATTTTCTACAATTTTAATTAGAATGTTTGGGATTTTAACTTTGTAATCCGTGCCTGCAGTGTCAGTGCACGTCATATATAAAACCAAACCGCGAACAAAGCGCGGCTTCATAAGAAAATGAATATATATAAAATGACCCCAGATTTAGCTGGGATCTTCAAGGTGCTTAATCAAGAAGGCATCTTAACAACTAAGGTGCGCTCCACTCCAAGAGAAAATCGGTCTCTGGCTGATGCTTCAAATGCGTGGGCTCATGAATTCGTTCATAAAAAAGAACCGCACAACAAGTACTGCTGGGTGGTAGTGAATGAAGCACCTGTTCTCATGGTGCATGCTGAGTATCTTGATGACAGTGCCTTAACTCATTATGAGCCATATGGCCGGGTTAATTCAATAGATTGGGCAACAGGAGACAGTTTTCTCAGAATAGAACTGCTCTATGTATTGGCTGCTATGGGTGGGGTAGATAGCTTACAATTTGTGTATTCCCCAAACTTAGGAGATTATGAAAGAACGGTCAGAAAATGTCTTGGCATAAAAGAGGTGCCGTTAGCTTTTCTTCCATCTCAGATTATTATTCCAGAGAATATGGGACACCATACATCGCTCTGGAATGCGTTCAAAAAACTCAAAATAAAGTTTTGGGGAGATTTGAACAATTATCATAAAGAGTCACTAGAGCATTTAGAGCTGCATTATAATGCTCAGTCTGATTTAGAGGCTTTATTAGAGGCCTTACCAATTAATAAAATAATTGGTGAGCTCTATCGCTCAAGATATCCAAAGTATAGCAGGCCAAAAGTATCATCGAATATCCTCGATGAACCAATCGAGCCAGATGATTTCCGTTTCATCGCCCCCTACCATGCCCTAATTTACAATGGGTATATTTGTTGGGGAGATGTATGCAAAGCTGAGGAAGCGATAATTCGTGACCTCAGAGTTTCTGAACATCGCAATCTCAAAATGACGACAAGAAATTGGCAAGATTTTTGCGATACGATGCAGAATAAAGGGCTAAGTTTTGGGATGTATCCAGACTGGAAACGTTTGGAAAATATGCCAATTAAAGCAGAAAACTTTTTAAGGCTAAAGCCACTAAAAAGTAATTAAACGTAAGGAGGCATAGTTTTTGCCTCCTTATTTTTTTGTCTAACTCACCGTGGCTAGTGCGTCGTCGGTCACCATGCGTGGCAAGGTACAAATGATTTTGAGGCCGCCTTGCTGGTTTTGCGCCACTTCCATCCGTCCGCCATGCAGCTGGATAAAACTTTTCACCATGGAAATCCCAAGACTGGAGCCATAGCGTTGATAACTTAAATCCTGTAAACGCTCCGCCCCGTTACTACCTTGTGTGCCCTCGGCTGGCATTTCTTCCATGATAATCTGCACGTCATCTCGCCCACGGCGTAGTGGTCGGTGCAATTGTGCAGACAATAGCAATTTACCGCCTGCCCCCACATGCTTGAGGATCTGATGCATCAAATTAGACAGGCATTGAATCAGGCGTTTTTGATCGACCGACATTTCATCCAGTCCTGCCTCCACCATCCATTCCAGAGTCACTCCTGCAGCTTGTGCATCATCTTGTAATGGTTCAATCGATTTTTCGAGCAAATAGTCCACCGCCACAGGGTAGAAATCAAGCTGCATCACACCTGCTTCAATGCTCGCTACATCTAAAATATCATCAATCATCATCGAAAGCGTTTTGGACGCATTGCTAATCGCGCTCACATATTCGCGCTGTTTGTCATTAAGCGCACCGAAATATTCATTTTCCAGCATCTCCGCAAAACCAGAAATAGAGGTAAGTGGAGAACGCAACTCATAGGATACATTCGCCAAAAATTCGGTTTTCAAGCGGTCAGCTTCTTGCAGCGCTTGGTTGCGATCCCGCAATGAACGCTCCAGCAGCGTTGAATCCGTCACGTCAGAATAACTAATCAGCGTGCCGCCGTCTGGCAGTGGTACCGACACCGCATCAAATACTCTGCCGTCGGTGCGGTCGATACGGAATTGTTGCATCGCACGATGCTCCAAACGCCCTAAGCGCGCGGCTTTGAAGCTTTCCCAATCGTCAAATACATATAAATGTTTGTGGGTTTCCAGCAGGTCAGCCATGTGTGGCTCGTCCTTCAAAATCTCGGGCTGTAAAATCCACATGCGCAAAAACTCTGGATTAGCGAGCTTAATACGGCCATCTTCGCCCACTACCACCACACCTTCTTGAAGATGGTCGAGGGTCGCACGCTGTACCGCAATCAACGTATTATACGAACGTTCAAGTGCCAGCCTGTCCGTCACATCTTCATACGCAAAAAGCAAGCCGCCTTGCGCATGGGGAATGGCCAGTAAGCGCAGTGTGCGGCCATCTGGCAGATAGAAAAACTCTTCATGCGGCTCGAGCAAATCGGTAAATAATTTGAGGTGGTCATTGCGGAATACCACAAAATTCACCTGCTCTGGCAATTTGCGGTCTTCACGCAGGCGCTCTAAAATTTCTTTGTAGGTAGGTTGGCTGGACAGCCATTTTTCTTCCAACTTCCACAAATGCATATAGGCGTTGTTGTAAAATTTAAGGCGTTTATCTGTGCCAAAAATTGCCATCGCGCTGGCCGTGCTTTCCAATAGTGCTGACTGCGCGGACACATGGCGCTCAAGCTCCTCGCGCTGGGTTTCCACCTCGGTAATATCCTGCGCGAGCCCTGCGAGAAACGCGCCGTCGCCGGACGGAATTTCCATAAACTGATACCATTTGCGCTCACCTTCCAGCACAAAATGGCGGCGCTCAGTAACAGATTTTTTTTCCCGCAACGCTTTTTGCGCAAGCAAAGGCGCTGCGCGATAAAGCTCCATTTTCCCTGCATCGGGGGTTGCGTCGGGGGAAAGTTCTGCCGCTTCCATATAGGCCAGATTGCAGAATTTCAACGACATGTCTGACTTGCGCAGCCAGATGGGCATGGGCAACGTATTAAGCAAATTACCCATGGTTTTGAGGTCTTGTTTAATCAGCGCGTTTTCCTGCTGTAAGCGCGCAAGCTCTTTGCGTGCGGCGGTGACATCTCGCACCGTCACAAACATCTGGCCAGAATCCAGCGCGCGGAAACTCGCTTCAAAATATTGCGTCTGATGTTGGAATAAAAGTTGTTGCGGAATTTCACGCGCGTCTGCCGCCGTTTTATAGGTCGCTTCACAGCCAGCGCGCGCGCCACCTTCCAAGGCATCTAGCCATTCCACAAAAGTCTTGGGAGTATTTTTTAGCCCAAACATCTCCACAAAATTGGGGGAGATTTCTTCTATCACACCTTTGCCCCCAACCCGCATGAATGACACGCTTGCTTGGGCAAGTAGCGCGTCAAACCATGCGGGTTCAGGGAGTTTGGATACCATAAACTAGTAGCGATAATGCTCTGGTTTGTAAGGTCCTTGGGCATTCACACCAAGATATTGCGCTTGCTCATTGCTGAGTTTGGTGAGCTTCACGCCCAAGCGCTCAAGGTGCAAGGTCGCCACTTTTTCGTCCAAATGCTTTGGCAAAATATACACTTTGTTTTCGTAATTTTTATGGTGATTCCAAAGTTCAATCTGCGCCAACACTTGATTGGTGAAAGAGAAGCTCATCACAAAGCTAGGGTGGCCAGTCGCACAACCTAAGTTCACCAAGCGGCCTTTAGCGAGCAGGATGATGCGCTTGCCATCCGGAAATTCCACTTCATCTACTTGCGGTTTCACTTCATGCCATTTCATATTTTGCAGTGCCGCCACTTGGATTTCATTGTCGAAATGCCCAATATTGCACACAATCGCGCGGTCTTTCATCGCACGCATATGGTCAATGGTAATGATGTCAAAATTACCGGTGGCGGTCACAAAAATATCTGCATATTTTGCAGCATCATCCATCGTTACCACTTCATAGCCTTCCATGGTGGCTTGCAGCGCGCAGATTGGGTCAACTTCCGTTACCAAAACACGCGCGCCTTGGCCACGCAGCGCGGCAGCAGAGCCTTTGCCCACGTCACCATAGCCTGCCACCACGCAGACTTTACCCGCAAGCATCACGTCGGTGGCGCGTTTAATGCCGTCGGTCAAGCTCTCGCGGCAGCCATAAAGATTGTCAAATTTCGATTTGGTCACGGAATCATTCACGTTAATCGCAGGGATTTTGAGCGTACCCGCTTTGGCCATTTCATACAGGCGGTGCACGCCCGTGGTGGTTTCTTCCGAAACACCGCGAATCTCTTTAAGCACGTCAGGATATTCTTCATGAATCATTTTGGTAAGATCTCCGCCATCATCCAGAATCAAATTCGGCGTCCAACCATTCGGCCCCGTAATGGTTTGGCGAATGCACCATTCATATTCTTCCTCCGTTTCGCCTTTCCATGCAAAGACAGGCACGCCGGTGGCGGCAATCGCAGCGGCAGCTTGGTCTTGGGTGGAGAAAATGTTGCACGAGCTCCAGCGCACCTCGGCACCCAGCGCCGTCAGGGTTTCAATCAGCACAGCGGTTTGAATGGTCATGTGCAGGCAGCCCACCACACGCGCGCCTTTCAGCGGCTGAGACGCGCCATATTCCTTGCGCAGCGCCATCAGGCCTGGCATTTCAGTTTCCGCAATATTCAGCTCTTTGCGGCCCCATGCGGCCAGCGAAATATCCGCGACTTTATAATCAGAAAAATCAGTTTTAGGGGCCGTTGCTGGTGCCATGTGGGTTCTCCTTAGTTGGCGTATTTGCGCAGCAATCTAACCCGCAACCTCGCCAGACACAAGGCATAAAAAAACCTCCCTCGCTCATAGAGCTAGGGAGGTTTTTTGTCAGAGATAAGAGGATCTAGTAAGCCTCCATCTCTAAAAAAATGTGGTGGCCATTTTTCTGACGTGCGGCGATCGCACATTTTTGAATG
>JAIXRX010000200.1 GCA_027485005.1 Alphaproteobacteria bacterium | reverse complement strand
GGCGCAGGTTCTGCAGGGATTGCGTGTCTGGAACTTCTCAAAACCATGGGTGTGAAAGATAAAAACTCATTCCTGTGTGATAAATCAGGGATTATTTATGAAGGCCGCAACGATTCGTCCATGAATCAATGGAAATCGAAGCATGCGGTAAAAACCAGCAAGCGTAGCTTGGCTGAAGCGCTGGACGGCGCAGACGTATTCCTCGGTCTTTCTGCTAAAGACGCCGTGACGCAAGACATGGTGAAGAAGATGGCCAAAAACCCAATCATCTTCGCAATGGCGAACCCAGACCCAGAAATTTTGCCAGAAAAAGCGCGTGCGGTGCGCCCAGACGCGATTATCGCCACCGGTCGTTCTGACTATGCCAACCAAGTAAATAACGTCATGGGCTTCCCATACATTTTCCGTGGCGCGTTGGACGTTCAAGCCAGCACCATCAACGAAGAAATGAAAATCGCGGCCGCGAAATCCCTCGCTCAACTCGCGCGTGAAGAAGTGCCGGATGAAGTGCGCCAAGCCTATGCTGGCCGCCACATGGAATTTGGCCCAGAATACATCATTCCTACCCCGTTTGACCCGCGTTTGATTACCACCGTGCCAGTAGCTGTAGCGAAAGCCGCAATGGAAACAGGGGTGGCGCGCAAACCGATTAAGGACATGGACGCTTACGTTCAAACCTTGGCCGCACGCCGTGACCGCACGGCCAACAGCCTCACCAACCTGTTCCAAAAAATCAAAGCCAACCCACAACGTATGATTTTTGCGGAAGGCGAAGACGACCGCATCATCCGCGCTGCCGCGCAATGGCGCGACAGTGGCTATGGCACGCCGATTCTGGTGGGTCGTGTGGACCGTATCATGGAAGGTTTCAAACGCCTGAACATTGAAAACCACAAAGGCATCGAAATCATGAATGCCGCGATGAGCAAGCATGTGGATGAATATATCAGCCGCTTGTATAAACGCTTGCAACGCAAAGGCTTCCTCGAGCGCGACGTGGCGCGACTGGTGAAAAACGACCGCAATATCTTTGCATCCTGCATGCTGCAAGCCGGCCATGGTGACGCGATGATTACTGGTCACACCCGTAACTATAATGTGTGCCTCAATGACATCCGCAAAGTGTTGGATATGAAATCAGACCAGCCATTATTCGGCATGTCCATGATGATTTCCAAAGGCCGTACGGTGTTTATCTCTGACACCACGGTGCATGAACTTCCAACCGCCGAAGAACTCAACAGCATCACCCTTTGTACCGCGCAAAAAGTGCGTCAGCTTGGTACCGAGCCACGCGTAGCCCTTCTGTCTTTCTCCAACTTCGGCAATCCAATGATGGAAAAAGCCAAACGCGTGCGTGACGCAGTGACATTATTGGACGCCAACAAAGATATTGATTTTGAATATGAAGGTGAAATGTCTGCTGATGTGGCGCTGAACCAAGAGATGATGAATCTCTACCCGTTCTGCCGCTTGTCTGGCCCTGCCAATACCCTCATCATGCCTGCGCTTCACACCGCCAATATCAGCTCTAAAATGCTGCAATCATTGGGCGACGGCGTGATGATTGGCCCATTCTTGGTGGGTCTGTCTAAGCCTGCTCAAATCATTCAAATGGGTGCAAGCCTTAATGAAATTATTAATCTAGCCGCCATTGCAGCAGCTGAAGCGATTGATAACGAAAGTGGCGCGAACAAAAGCAAAGGCAAAAGTAAAAAAACGGCCGAAGTGGTGAAAATCGCAAAGCCTGAAAAAGCGAAAACCAAAGCAAAAGCAGCGCCTGCGCGTAAACGTGCGTAACCCCACGCAAGACGACGCACTTGATTATATTGCCGCATTATTTGCGCCGGAGGAGGCTTGGCTTTCTTCGGCGCGAAATTTTTTACCCGAAAGCCAACGCGGCATGCAGCTTGGCCCCGTGGAAGCCAAAATCCTGCAACTGCTGATTCACATGAATCAGGTGAAGACCATCGTAGAAGTCGGCACCTGCCTTGGCGTTTCTGCGGTGTGGATGGCACGCGCCCTGCCCGCAAACGGCACGCTTTATACCTTGGAGAAAAACCCGCAGCATGCGGCATATGCCAAAGAAACATTAGAAAAAGCGAATATCTCCGCACGCACCGAAGTGCTGGTGGGTGACGCTCAAGAAAACCTCAAAACCCTCAGCGCCAAAGCGCCATTCGACATGGTGTTTATTGACGCTGATAAAGCCGCCTACCCCGCCTATCTCGATTGGGCAGAAGCGCATGTGCGCCAAGGTGGCCTGATTATAGGGGACAACACGCTGCTGTTTGGCGCAGCCCCCCAGCCCACCTGCCCTGCAGGCACCAATGAAAAAAGCTGGCAGGCTATGCGCAAATTTAATGCCCGCCTAGCCGACCCATTGAAATATCAAAGTATTTTATTGCCAACGCCAGAGGGTATGACAGTGGCCATTAAACTTTTCTAAAGGTTTTTTAGGTATGCTTTAGTTATGTATATCATTCTTTGCCGCCATCCTAAATCCTACAAAAACAAAGGGGAAGATCGCCCCGATGGAGTAAGAAACTATGATATTCCTATTGTTGAGGGATACGGACACGCACAGGCAGAAGAGCTTGGCGAGCAACTGGGACATTGGCTCAACGCCCATGAAATGGGAACCAAAGATGTGCGACTTGTAAACAGCCCCTATGAGCGTGCGCGCCGAGGTTTAGAATGCATGGCGATTGGCTCTCAGAGCACCCCTTTTGATCTTGGTGCCTGCGATCACCGAGAATCCATGCAGATTGCAGAAATGGATGAAGGCCCCACACAAGATTTACCAGCAAAAGACGCATCACATCCTGAAATTATTAAAAAATATACCGCATTTTTTAATGAGCGTGAAAAAAAGAAAGCAGCAGGTAAAGACTATTTCAAAGTGCCTTATCCGTGGGGTGAAGGCCGAAAAGAAGTCAAAGAGCGTTGCAAGGTTTTTCTTAAAGATGAAATCAGCAAAGCCAATCATGATGGGATAAAAGCACTGGTTATTGTGAGTCATGCGTCCATTTGTCATGCGCTACAAGCCTATGCATGCGGTCATGATAAAACATGGTTTAATGACCACACGCCTTTAACATATGGGGGCATTACTATACTGGAAGGCGATAAACTTAAAGAATTCAAAGAACTACCTGCCGAAGAGCTGAAGGAAGCTTTTCCTGGTCACCATATACGTGGTCATTATAAAAAAGATAACTTTCCGATAGGCCGCTAATGCGCTATAGCGCTTGCTATGACGGACGAATTACGCAATCCCAACTCTTTTTATACCGACGCGGATTTTCTTGCCCGCGCAGTGGATACGTTCGACGTGCCGCATGACGAAAAGCGCGTGCTCATGCATTCATGCTGCGCGCCATGCGCGGGGCCGCTGATTGAAAAAATGCATGAAAGCGGATTGGAACTGACCATCTTGTTTTACAATCCCAATATTCACCCGCTCAAAGAATATGAGATTCGCAAAAGCGAAAACCGCCGCTATGCAGAAAAGCTGGGCATTGAATGCATTGATTTAGATTATGACGTGCAAGAATGGTTTGCCCGTGCCAAAGGCATGGAAAAAGACCCCGAGCG
>JAIXRX010000119.1 GCA_027485005.1 Alphaproteobacteria bacterium | reverse complement strand
TGGGTTGGGTCACCGTGCTCATTATGCGGCGCTTTCTTCGGGCGCATCCAAACCATAGGCACTGTGCAAAGCACGCACCGCTAGTTCTGCATAAGCCTCTTCAATCAGCACGCTCACTTTAATTTCAGACGTTGAAATCACTTGAATGTTAATATTTTTCTCGGCCAATGTTTTGAACATTTCGCCTGCAATCCCCGCGTGAGAGCGCATGCCCACACCAATTACGGAAACCTTTGCAACGTTTTTATCCGCAAATAATGAGTGATATTGCAAGGAAGGTTTGATTGATTCCACAAGGCTTTTCGCACGCTCAAGGTCGGTGCGCGGCACGGTAAAGGTCACGTCGGTTTCTTTGCCATCTTCCGTGATATTTTGAACAATCATATCCACGTTGATATTAGCATCTCCGAGCGGGCCAAAAATAGCCGCTGAAACTCCCGGAACATTCGGCACGCCTGTCATGGTAATGCGCGCATCATCACGCGTATGGGTCACCCCTGTTACTTTACGACGTTCCATCACTTCCTCCTCATCCACCACCATCGTGCCTGGCACATCAACAAATGTCGATCGCACCTGCACCGGTACATTGTAGTTCATTGCCATTTCAACCGAGCGAATTTGCAGCACTTTTGCGCCTTGACTCGCCATTTCTAAAATTTCTTCATAGGCCACTTTTTGCAGCTTCCGCGCACGCGTCACAACGCGCGGATCGGCGGTGTAAATACCGTCCACATCCGTATAAATATCGCAGCGATCTGCCTTGAGTGCCGCAGCCAACGCCACACCTGTGGTATCCGAACCACCGCGCCCGAGCGTGCTGATGCGGCCATGAGCATCCACCCCTTGAAAACCAGCCACCACTGCCACACGGCCAGATTCAAGCGTTGCCATCAAAGCGTCTGTCTCAATTTCTTCGATACGTGCTTTGCTGTGCGCCTCGTCTGTTTTGAGTGCAATTTGCCAACCCTGAAACGAGCGCGCCTGAATGCCCATTTCCTGCAACGTCAGCGCCAGCAAACCAGACGTCACTTGTTCACCAGACGCCACCACCGCGTCATATTCTGCCTGAGAAGCGGGCGTATAAAGCGGTGACACTTCGCGCACCATGCTCACGAGCTGATCTGTCACCCCTGCCATAGCAGATACCGCCACCACCACTTGGTTGCCCGCTTTTACCTCACGCTCCACCAAAGTGGCCACGTGGCGAATGCGGGCAATATCTGCAACTGAGGTGCCACCAAATTTTTGTACAATCAATGCCATAGCTTTTAAGCAAACGTTGTTTATTAAAGGGATTTCGCTATAGCCCGCCCCCTAACACTTTACTAGTGAAACTTTACACCCCACCCGATATGACAATTTTGTTAAATTTGTCACGATATGTAAAGAATGGAGGGATTTCCTTTCAATTTTAGCATAAAATTAATCTTTTAGATGATAAGATTGTGCACATGAAAAGTAATATAAATTTCTATTGGATTAAGAGATTCTGGCACGACGATTCGGGCGTGGCATCCATTGAGGCGGCAATTTCTTACCCTGTCGGCTTTCTGATTTTTTTAGGCATGATTGATTTGAGCTTGATGCTTTATGCGAATGCTGCCCTTAATAATTCCGCCAAAGACATTGCCTATGAAGGGGCGGTGCAATGTCAAGTTGATGAACGCGATGCTAGCGGCAATTGCAAAACAGGAACGGATCGATTTGACGAAACTTTTATTAAGCAAACCCTAGGAAGATACAGTGTAGGACTACTTAAGCCCGACCAACTTTGCATCCACACATGTGTCGTGCAAAGCCGTTTTGGCTCACCCACATGCAACACACAAGCAAATTCTTCAGGGCTTGATCTTGGCGGCACAGAAGATGCCATTCGCTACGAATTTACCTATGAATATCGCCCGTTCATTGGGTTTATGCGCAAGTTCTTCCCTAATCTGTACCGCTTTCAATCAGTCTATGTTGTGCGCAATGGCGGCATTGTTAACAACAACAACAAGACATTGGTCTGGAACTGCACCATATGATGACGAAATCCACACGTAATTGCCAAGAACAAGGCTCTATCATTGTTGAAATGGCTATCGTTTTGCCAGTCATGATCGTCTTCTTCTTAGGACTAATTGAGATCTCTCAATATTATATGCTGCGTGAGCGTGTGAATAAAGTCGCGAATAATGTCGCTACCTCTATCGCGACCATGCCACCTGATATGATGGCAACAATTAATCATACAACTTTTCTAGACAGTAACTTAACTGCGTCTGAGCCTTTCCGCAGCATGTCGATTGCTGTACAATTTTGCGAGCATAATGTTGCTGATCCTTATAGTACGAATCAATTCCCTTCAGGTGGATACCAGCGTACGGGTACCACCAATAATTGCACCAATAAATCTGCAACCTGCACCAAAACGACCTCAGATGCTGGCTATGGCGCTTATGTTTCAGCGCGCGCCTGTGCGGAATACAAACCCACTATCCTCCCTAGATATTTCATTAATACGACTGAAATATCCATCCAAGTGGAAGGGCCGTTCTACTATGCCAATGTTATTAAGTAATTATTAACCTGCTTTATGTTAAATTTAGTTAAATATTTAGCAAAATTATTAAATAGAGAGTTCGCTATGAAGTCGCCATCATTTTCTTTCCGTGCATTTCTCAGAAATGAATCGGGTAGCGCCTATATTACTTTCGGGTTGGGACTCATCATTGTCATGCTGCCGATTTTCGGTCTGCTTTTTAGTCATGGTGGCCCAAACTTTCTTTGGCAAACAGGCACACGTGAAACGCTAGAGCGCGAATCGGCCGTGTTGACGGAGCAGTATACTAAGTTGTGGCTGAAAGTAGCGGCAGGAGAAAATATTTCTAACCTCCCAGAGTCCTCGGACGAAACTATGGATCAGGGTATTTTCAGAAACGATATCTCCTTTTATGCAGATAATGTTGACAAAGAGAGTGAAAAGGCTGGCAATCAAGCGCTAAAAGAAATGAATACATGGCTTAAAGGTAGCCTAATAAAGTCAGATCCTGTTAAATTTAAAGACACCAAAACCGTTGCGATTACGCAAAGCTGTTTGAATGGTAAAAAGGTTCTTATATTCCGTGCAACTGCAGACCAAACGGGTGTTTTCATTCGTAATAACAAGGAAATGTCGGTGGTTGTTAAACGCATTACGCAAGTTCCTTGCGATATTGCAAGTATTAGCTTTAATTCACCCTCAGCATCAGGCCCGGCGGTTCATGAATGCGTTAGCCCTGAAGGTTTCAAAGGTTTTAGCGGCACAGTGAGCGGCAGTAGCAGTGCGACGCTCGCCTCAGGCGGTAGCTCCACCGGTGGGGATGGCGTGCGCTCCATTGTAAACTTTGCATGGTCTTTAGACGAAGCATCACGCAAAGCGATTGGAGACGATAACTTAAAAATCATGACCCAGACATTGGGCGGCACTGCGGCTAATTTCACTGATTGGAAACAGGTAGCCACTGGGCTTGTACTCGGCAATTTCCCTATGGAAGGTGGTGGCCTTGGAGAATGTGAGAAAGTTTCAGGCAATTTTGCTCACAGTGGCTCATGCTATGATAAATCAAAAGGCTTAAACAGTACTAATTACAAAACCGAAACCCTTGGCTTGCAGAATATTTCGCGTAAAACACCTTTCGAAGGCCTGATTCATGCGCAATATACCCGCTATTGTCCCAAAGACCCAGTATGGACATACCAGACAGAAACCGCAGGAAATTGCTATAAAGATACTGACAGAGTTGAATACCCTGCTGTTGGCGCCTATCGTTGGGCAGATTCTCCACCTGATGTTAACAGCTTTGGGTTCCAAAATGCAGATGATTTATGTGGCAATAACGAGCTTAACTCAGCTACGAATCATGAGTGGATCAATGCTGTAAATATGGCAGATACATCCCCAGGCAACCAATGGAATATTGATCAGTGTAATGCACAGACCAAGGACGGTTCAACGTGTTATCATGTAGGGCGCCAAGCGCGATGCCTATATAATGATCGCAGCTGGGAAACGGTTTATAAAGGTCACTGGATTCAGGCCTGCCCTGCTGTTCAGCTCGCTTCTTCTGGAGGCGGTGGCGGAACCCAAACCTGTGCAGAGTGGAACACTAACACTTTCCCATCTACAGTTGGAGCTCCGCAATCTGCAGATTTTCAACCAGATACACCCTATGGATCGCATCCACCTAGCACAGTTGACGCCTATTTATACTGGTATGCCAATGTCTGCACACCATTTGTGGCTGCATATGAGACCGCTAATTACAAAGGTGTGCCAACCCCAAATAACCCTGTAACCGGCCCCAACTCAGGAAACTATTGTATTGGATACGTTGTATCTTGCAAAACCCCAGGCACCACAGGCCCAGTCACGACTGCTAAAGACGATAGTTACTTCCGTAGAGCAGACGAGCTGATATCATTCACTGCCACTTTGGTAAAAGACCTGAATTGGGTGGATGTGCCCGCGGCCAAAGCTGTCACGCTCACAGCACAACCCATCTATGAAGGCAAAGCCACCAAAGCCGTGGATGATTCTGACCAAGCACGTGAATTAAACGCTTTGCATCCTAAAAATACGGACCGCTATTTAACATGGGGTTGTGATACAGGCCCAGTCAAAGCGGGGAATATCGTAGCAAATAGCGGTCATCTCTCGGCTCCTTATGGCGCAGGCGTTAATAAAGATTTGATGAATAATTGCCAAGCGGTGAGCTACACAACGCCAAATGGCACACCTGGAAACTATTACACGAATTGTACAAGCACGGATTTAGCGAAAAAACAGCCTGTTAATGTCGGAGAATATAATGCCTCAACAGGGTCAAAAAATCGTACCACCACTTGTGCTATTCCTGAAATGACCGATCCCGAGAAATCTTTAGCGGCATTTAAGCTATCATTTAATCGCACTTGTTCTGGTACTGTGTGTGATTATCCAGAGGGGTTCTACCAAATCAGCCTTAATAATAAAGGGCTTAAAACCTATGGCGGCACACCAACAGACGCTCAAAAATATCCAACCGATACGTCTAATAAACTAAACACCACATGGGAAACCATGACTGGTAATGGTAAATGGGCATGGGCGGATGTTGGGACCATTGATACTTTGGGCACCGCGTGCCCAATTAAAAGCAGAACAGCAGAAACCTTCTGCGGTAACAATGGCTGCCAAACTTATTACACAAATGTTGTTTACAACACTACACAAGAAGCTGCTGGCGCCACCTGCGCGGGAGGCAAATGTCCAAATGTTTCAGAATTTATATTGAAAGGAAGCGACCAGTACACATCGCTTAATCCGGAAGTTCTGAATGTTTCATCTGTTTCCATGGAACGTCGTCGAGATATTCCTAGCTCAGAATTGACTGCCGCAACACGTAATGCCAAGCCACTTGTTTGTACGTTTGATACGGCCGATCAGCGTGGCAATGGTGGTGACCGTCGAAATGCGGTTTTACGTAAAGGTGAGCAGGATTGCGATTGGAGCAAGGGTATTTTCTGCAATAGCTCAGGCAGCAGAAGGGTGACTGAAGTTGAACACCAGTTCTTAGATGAGCAAATGGCGGATAAAGCCATTGGCAACCCTGGCAATGGCGTTACAAACCACGGCGCGTTTGCCCTTACCGCAAGCAATATTCCGAGCGGCGGGCTTGTGATTGGTGATGAGGATGATACGAAAGTGACGTATAATCCACGTCGTGTTAACAAAACAGCAGCTTACCAGAAAAAAGATGCTGTCTCTGGTTTGAATCTTAGCCTCGTACAAATCCAAACATTGGATGTTGCGCGGATTAATAATTCAGATTATGCGCCGCATAACTTGCCGATTGCGGTTAATACCTCTGGGGTCTCTGGCACTATTGGCGCCCCCGATTTAACAGGCAGCGATTACAGCAAACCATTTGAGCGCCTACTTGGAACACTCGGTTATGGTTACAAGAACTTTGTGATTGTTGATGATCACCGCGCAAACCAATGCGCCTTGGTCAAACAAGCTGCACGTGTGCTGGCAAATAGCGATGGTGGAGCCAAAAAATCCAAGGTACTTGTGTATATTGGCGCCATTGGGATTAACGAGGATGTTAAAAATCGCAGTGGACGATTCGCATTCAGTAACGTTACGAGTAATAAGCCTGGAACATTAACTTCTGGCGCACTTACTCTGGGTGCAGTGAATAACCTTGATGTTACTGACTCTAACTTTGCAACAGACACAGCCGAATGCCTAAAAAACATCGACGAAACGAACAAAGAACTTACCATGTTTGTTGTCACTGGCGTCCCAGAAACCGCGACAGGAGCTACTAGAACGGCATATATTAATGCCATTGAAGACACACTGGAAGAGCTTGAAAAAACAAAGACAGAGATATGTAACCAACCATTCTGTGTCTTCGGCATGAAACCGGGAGATGCACATTATGATGATTATGCGACAACTCCAGAAACATGCGCCGCTAATTTATTTAGTTGCATGAAACCGCCACTGATTAAATAGGTGGTTTCTGAACCCAATCAAAGCCCTCGCCTTGTGCGGGGGCTTTTTTTAGAAACTTATCAGAGAAGTTATACACGATTTTATCCCCTGCTATTTTCATAGCAGGACGTTTTGGCACTTGGCATGACATCATTCAGAGCGTAGCATTTTTAAAAAGTTTGCGATGAAAACAAAAAATAAAGTCAAGTCAGG
The DNA here is from genome assembly GCA_027485005.1 of Alphaproteobacteria bacterium. Classification (GTDB taxonomy): domain Bacteria; phylum Pseudomonadota; class Alphaproteobacteria; order Rickettsiales; family JAIXRX01; genus JAIXRX01. The sequence goes on along the minus strand of JAIXRX010000119.1, from coordinate 3,038 downwards.
AACGATTTTTATGTTTAGAATCATTACAGATTGTGGGCGTGTCACCACACTGTGTCAAAACCCCCACGTCACCCAAAAACCACTACATGTAGTGGTTGAAAACTTTTTTGCACACAACTTGTTGACAATCATATTAGCTTGGTGCAATCAATATTTTGTGTCGAGCGTGACCAAGAACACAATATATAGCCTTCAACAAAAAACAACACAGGGGAATTAATTATGCAGGCTCAGTTACAAAACGCCGCTTCCTACAACACTGCAGACAAAAGCAATAATGCAACAAAGCAAGACATCGTTCACGATATTGTGGTAGACCGCTCTCGCGATAAAAATCTTTCGGATTTTGGTCGCGCCACCCTCGAAGATCGTTATTTGATGGATGGTGAAAGCTATCAGGACATGTTTGCTCGCGTGGCGCGCGCCTATGGTGACGATGCCGATCATAGCCAACGTCTTTATGATTATATCAGCCAATTATGGTTTATGCCCGCCACCCCCATTTTAAGCAATGGTGGCACAAAGCGGGGCCTACCTATTTCTTGTTTCCTAAATGAGACCAAAGATAGCCTCGAAGGCATTGTGGATCTATGGAATGAGAACGTGTGGCTCGCTGCTCGTGGTGGAGGTATCGGCAGCTATTGGGGCAACTTGCGCTCCATTGGTGAACGCGTTCGTGGTAATGGCAAAACCTCTGGCGTAATTCCGTTTTTGCGCGTGCAGGACTCTTTAACGCTTGCCATCTCTCAAGGCAGTTTGCGCCGTGGTAGCTCGGCAGTCTACATGCCAATCAGCCATCCTGAGATTGAAGAATTCATTGATATTCGTCGCCCAACTGGTGGCGATCCCAATCGCAAAGCATTAAACATCCATCATGGTGTTGTCATTAGTGATGACTTTATGCAGGCAGTAGAAAAAGGGGATGAATGGCATTTCCGTAGTCCAAAAGATCAGCGCGTAGTTGGCACCATCAAGGCCCGTGAATTGTGGGTGAAACTTCTCACCGCTCGCATTGAAACGGGCGAGCCTTACATGTTGTTTATCGATACGGTGAATCGCTATATTCCAGAACACCACAAGCAATTGGGCTTGAAGGTAAAAATGTCTAACCTATGCAGTGAGATTACTTTGCCAACTGGTGAAGATCACTTAGGTGAAAACCGTACCGCCGTGTGCTGCCTATCATCACTGAATCTTGAAACTTATGACGAATGGAAAAACCATCCTACAATGGTTTATGACATTATGCGTTTCTTAGATAATGTACTGGAGGATTTCATTAAAACTGCTCCAGATAGCATGACTCGCGCTAAATATTCAGCCATGCGTGAACGTAGTGTGGGCTTGGGTGTCATGGGCTTCCATTCCTTCTTGCAGCTAAAAAAGATTCCATTTGAATCGGTGATGGCAAAAGTGTGGAATAAAAAGATTTTTGAAAAGATTCGTAAAGATGCGGACGCCGCTTCGGTGCGCCTCGCCGAAGAGCGTGGCCCCTGCCCTGACGCAGCAGATGTGGGAGTAATGGAGCGATTCAGTAATAAGATTGCGATTGCACCAACAGCCTCTATTTCGATTATCGCCAACAATTCGTCACCTGGTATTGAGCCTTACGCAGCGAATAGCTTTGTACAAAAAACTTTGTCAGGCTCTTTCACTGTTCGTAACAAACACTTGGGTGATTTGCTTGAAGAAAAGGGGCAAAATAACGAGGCGGTTTGGCGTTCAATCGCATCCACTGAAGGGTCGGTTCAACATCTTGACTTCCTGACACAAGACGAAAAAGACGTGTATAAAACGGCGCAAGAAATGGACCAGCGTTGGGTGATTGAACATGCCGCTGACCGCACGCCATATATTTGCCAAGCGCAATCGGTTAACTTGTTTATTCCTGCCGATATTCACAAGCGCGATCTGCATGAAATCCATTATCTGGCTTGGAAAAAAGGTGTAAAAAGTCTATACTATTGTAGATCTGTCTCTATGCAGCGCGCTGACAAAGTGTCTCATCAAGTGAATGGGCAAGCACTCCAAATGGAAATGTCATTGGTGGGCAAAAAAGATAGTGCAAGTAAATATGAGGAATGCTTAGCGTGCCAATAAGCTGCTAATGTTTGTACCGTTTTTCTTTAACAACAGATGAGCGTCTCATGAGTATTACAACTTCGATTGCGCAACGCGTGCAAAGCCAGTGGGTAAATGAAACCAGCGCCACTTTTGAACGCTGGGGACAGGACGTAAACGGTTGGTTTAAATCCACTGCTGAGCTTGACATGCGCCCAGGCATATTCATTGTAGCCACCCCTATCATGGGACATCCGTGCATCCTTGCGGTTGAAGAATCGACTGATGTACATACTCGCGTAAGTGACCATGAGAATGCCCGCATTTGGCGTACGCTTGCCACAGGTGGCTTAATATACGCCGCTATTTACACTGACGCCGCGGAGTCTCGTTTCATCGACCGCTTCATGCGTGAAAACCTTGCCTGCCATATCCGTTCAATTGAAAAACCTATTTGTGGAGTTAATGATGTCCTTGCTTGATGCTCAGTCAATTTACAAGCCGTTTCACTATCCTTGGGCGTATGATGCATGGCTTATGCAACAACGCATTCACTGGCTGCCAGAAGAAGTGCCATTAGCGGACGACGTGAAAGATTGGAAAACGACACTGAATCCAGAAGAAAAGCATCTTTTGATGCAGATTTTTCGCTTCTTTACACAAAGTGATATTGAAGTGAATAACTGCTATATGCGTCATTATTCTCGGGTATTCAAACCCACCGAAGTGCAAATGATGCTGGCCGCTTTCTCGAATATGGAAACTATCCATATTGCAGCATACAGCCATTTGCTCGATACATTGGGCATTCCAGACTCAGAATATCAAGCCTTCTTCAAATATAAAGAGATGAAGGATAAATATGACTACATGCATACCTTTGGAGTAGAGGATAATACCGCGATTGCGACAACGCTTGCAGTATTCGGTGCTTTCACCGAAGGCTTGCAGCTGTTTGCCTCTTTTGCCATTTTGCT
>JAIXRX010000129.1 GCA_027485005.1 Alphaproteobacteria bacterium | reverse complement strand
TGGCAATGTTTGAATTTTTTACCAGAACCACATGGGCAGACATCGTTGCGGCCCACTTTGCCCCAAGGGTTTTGGGCAGCCGTTGCCGCTGCTGCATTTTCAGCCTCTTCCAATGAACGGCCAGCATGCCATTCTTCATCCGTTTGCGCGCGGCCAAATGGCACGGGCGTGCCATCTTCTGTTTCCATGTGAATGCTCAAACCCGAAAGGCGCTCGACCGTGAGTTCGCGCAGCGTATTCAACATTTGCTCAAAGAGTAAAAATGCCTCTGATTTATATTCATTCAACGGATCTTTCTGACCGTACGCACGCAGGGAAATACCATTGCGCAAATGATCAAGCTGGTAGAGATGGTCTTTCCAGAGCTGATCCAGTGTTTGCAAAAGCACTCGCTTTTCTGCACTTCTCATGAGGTCGGCGGTATAAAGATCGTCCTTTTGTTGTACAGCCTGTTGCACGAGATTTTGCAAACGCACAAGAATTTCTTCCTCGGCGATACCTTCTTCTGCCGCCCACGGTTTGGTATCGATTTCTAAATTAAACAAGCGGGCGAGATCGCTATTTAACCCATCCATATTCCAACTTTCCGCATAGGATTTTGTGGGCACATATTGGGTCACTATATTTTCCAAAACTTCAGCGCGCATTTCCTGCACTGTTTCTTGCACATCGGTCGCTTCCATCAAATGAATGCGTTGTTCGTAAATCACTTTGCGCTGATTATTCATCACATCGTCAAATTTGAGCAGGTTTTTACGAATCTCGTAATTGCGTTGTTCCACACGGGTTTGCGCTTTCTCAATCGCACGATTCATCCATGGGTGGAAAATTGCTTCACCTTCTTGCAAACCAAGTTTGGTGAGCAAGCCTTCCATTTTATCGGCGCCAAAAATACGCATCAAATCATCTTCGAGCGACAAGAAAAATTTGGTGGCGCCCGGGTCACCCTGACGGCCAGAACGGCCACGCAACTGGTTGTCAATACGGCGGCTTTCGTGGCGTTCGGTGGCAATCACAAACAAGCCCCCAGCACTTTTCACGCTGCGGCGGCCATGTTCCACTTCTTCTTCCACCATCTGGCGGAAGTTTTCTTTTTCTTTTTCGTCTGTAATAAATTGGCTTTCAGTTTCAAAACGCATTTGCGCGTTACCACCAAGCATGATGTCTGTGCCGCGGCCTGCCATATTGGTGGCGATGGTGACAGCACCCGGACGACCAGCCTGCGCAATAATCGCTGCTTCCTGTTCGTGGTAGCGGGCATTTAGTACTTGGTGCGGAATCTTTTCTTTTTTCAAAAGAGCAGCAAGATATTCTGATTTTTCAATGCTAACCGTGCCAAGCAACACAGGCTGGCGGCGTTTATAGCATTCTTTGACCAGCTCAATCACTGCTTTATATTTTTCATTCGCACTTTTGTAGATCACGTCATCATGGTCAATCCGTTGCACCGCCACATGGGTTGGAATCTCAATCACGTTCAATCGGTAAATATCCATGAACTCACCCGCTTCGGTCATCGCGGTGCCGGTCATGCCTGAAAGTTTCGGATACATGCGGAAATAATTTTGGAAGGTAATAGAAGCGAGCGTCTGATTTTCTTCTTTGATGCGTGTGCCTTCTTTGGCTTCCAACGCTTGGTGCAGCCCGTCCGAATAGCGACGACCCTCCATCATACGACCCGTAAATTCGTCGATAATCACCACTTTGTTGTCTTTGATAATATAATCCACGTCTTTTTTGAAAAGATGGTGGGCGCGCACCGCTTGATTGACATGGTGTACTAGTGCGACGTTGTGAAAATCATAAAGGCTCGTGCCTTCTTGCAGAAGTCCTTGCTGCACAAGCATTTGCTCGACGGTTTCAATGCCATCTTCTGTCAAGTTAGCCGAGCGTGCTTTTTCATCAATATCAATCAATTCAGTCGGCAATTCTTTAATAATTGCATTGGCCTTCACATACATCTCTGACGAATCTTCCGCAGGGCCAGAAATGATAAGTGGAGTACGCGCTTCGTCGATGAGAATGGAATCCACCTCATCCACAATCGCATAATGGAATTCGCGTTGCACCATGGCGCTGCGCTCAAAGCGCATATTGTCGCGCAGATAATCAAACCCCAACTCATTATTGGTGGCGTAGGTAATGTCACATGCATAAGCTGCTTTGCGTTGTTCATCGCTCAAACCAGGCACCACCACGCCGACTGAAAGGCCTAGGAAATTATAGAGCTTGCCCATCCATGCTGCGTCACGCGTAGCGAGGTAATCATTCACGGTCACCACATGCACGCCCTTGCCGGGCAGGGCGTTAAGGTAGGCGGCAAGGGTTGCCACAAGCGTTTTGCCTTCCCCTGTGCGCATTTCAGAAATCATGCCTTGATGCAGCACCATGCCCCCAATCATCTGCACGTCAAAATGGCGCATGTTGAGGGTGCGTTTGGACGCTTCGCGCACTGTAGCAAAGGCCTCAATCAATAAATCATCGACCGTGGCGCCCCCGCTTAGGCGCTCACGAAACCACTGGGTGCGGCCTTGTAATTCAGCATCGCTCAAGCGCTCCAACGTTGGCTCAAGCGCATTGATTTTATCGACTTCTTTACGAAGCTGTTTCACTAGCCGTTCATTGCTGGTTCCAAAAATTTTGCGCGCCACGGAGAGAATCATGTTGGAGTCGTCACTTTCAAGTCATAAAATAAATCGTTGCAGTTTCTTTAGGGCGCTGGGCGGGGCCTGTCAATCAAGGGGTATATAGGATAAAAAAAGCATGCTGCAAGACTGATCCAATACTATCTTGCAATGAGGGGGGGGCTATGCGATAAGCAAACCAAACAATCTTCCATGAAACAAGGGGTTATCTATGCGTTTTTCTTCATTATGGTTAAGTGTTTCTGCATTATCAATGATGGTGGCGGGTGCTGCTTTGGCTCAGGAAATCGGCGCGATGAGTACGCCTACAGAAGCGCAGGCACCTGTGGCGACTCCTACGACAGGCGATTATGTAGTGTTGAACATTAACGGAGAAGAAATTCGTAAATTAGATTTTGATAAAATGTGGGCAGAGATTTTTGCCCCAAAACAAGCCCCGGAATTTGATAAGTTGCCAAAAGAAATTCAGCAAAATATTTTGTTGGGTCTGGTGTCCGAGCGCTTGGTCTATGATAAAGCGCAAGCCGAAGGCATTCCCAACAGCCCAGCTCTGCTTGCACAGTTAAAAAAATTAGAACGCCAGCTGGTGATTCAAACTTATTTGGATCAACGTGCCCAAGGCGAACTATCTGATGACGCTTTGAAAGCAGTCTATGATAAGAAAGCAAATAAAGCGGGCGCGAATGAAGAATTGCGGGCACGTCATATTCTAGTGGCTACCAAAGAAGCCGCCAAAGAAGTTTACGAAAAGTTGATGGCGGGTGAAGATTTTGCAAAACTCGCGAAAGAAAAATCAGACGATAAGGGGTCTGGTGCTCAAGGTGGTGATTTGGGTTGGTTTACTCAAGACCGCATGGTGCCAGAATTCTCTAAAGCCGCTGCTGCACTGAAAGTAAACGAAATTTCTAAACCTATCAAATCTGATTTTGGTTTCCATATTATTCAACTGCAAGAGCGCCGTGCAGGGAAAGCAGCAACATTTGAAGAAATGAAAGAGCAGTTGAAGCAAGAGGCCCTGCAAGAAGTGAACCGCAATGTGGTGAATGAATTGCTGAAGTCATCCAATGTTAAATTGTTTGATGCGCAAGGCAAAGAGCAACCGCTACCGCGCACCATTCCTCACACTCCACAACAATAATTTTTTAGGTTTTTCTATGCCGCCAATTTCTCCCCTTGCGCCGTCCGCTTGGCCTGAACTTACGCCTGTGGCAGGTGTTTTACTTGCGTCAACTGGGGTAGAAATTCGCTATAAGAATCGCCCAGATGTGTTATTGGCCGTGCTGAACGAGGGCACGCAAATGGCCGGCGTTTATACCAAATCTCTAACGGCGGCTTCCCCGATCGAGTGGTGCAAACAGGCGCAAAGCGCGGGGCGGGGCGCGCGGGCTTTGGTGGTAAATTCGGGCAATGCGAATGCCTTCACGGGACGTGCGGGGGATGCTTCCGTGGCGCGCGTAGTGAATGCGGTAGTGCAAGCGGTAGGTTGCGCACCAGAGCAGGTATTTTTAGCTTCCACTGGGGTTATTGGTGAGCCGCTGCCTGATGTAAAAATCACCGACGCTTTGCCGCATCTCGTACAACACGCCAATGCAAATGATTGGGAGCCTGCCGCTGCGGCGATTCTAACGACGGACACTTTCAAAAAAACGGTGAAGCGTGAAACAAATATTGGTGGCGTGCCCGTGGTGATTCAAGGATTCGCCAAAGGCTCGGGCATGATTGCGCCGGATATGGCAACGATGCTTGGCTTTGTGTTCACCGACGCCTCTTTGCCACAAAACGTGCTGCAAGCGCTGCTTTCCGAAGCAAATGAAAAATCCTTCAATGCGATTACGGTGGATAGCGACACTTCGACCAATGATTGCGTCTTGTTGTTCGCCACGCAAAAAGCAAATCATGCACCGATTGCTTCGGTGGAGGATGCTAAGCTACAAGCCTTCCGTGCTGCCTTGCTGGACGCACTGAAAGAACTCGCGCTGCTGATTGTGAAAGACGGCGAGGGTGCGAGCAAATTTGTAGAAATCACCGTGAGTGGTGCAGAAAGCGATGCAGCTGCTAAAATTATCGCAATGAGCATTGCCAATTCACCGCTGGTGAAAACCGCAAT
>JAIXRX010000026.1 GCA_027485005.1 Alphaproteobacteria bacterium | reverse complement strand
CTCATGTCCCTTCCACCCATCGTGAAATGGGATTGATTCGGTTTCATACCGTGCTACTCAGGGCTGATTCGGAGACTATCTTCATTTCGTTTTAAGATGCATTCGGATAACACAACCCATCATCACACGCGATGTCTGCGCGTGGCTTCATCGTGATCTTCAATGTGCTGACCGTGCCTTTTTCGAGGTCGATGATGCGGATGGCGCTGTTATTCGTGTCGGCCACATAAAGCTTGCCTTGATACAGATGCACATCCGAAGGTTCAGCAAATTGCGCCTCTTTCAGCGCCCCATCCTTAAAGCCCGCCTTGCCATTGCCAGTAAGTGTGGAAAGGGTTTTGGAGGCGATGTCATACACACGAATCGCGTGGTTATAACTATCCGCCAGATAGATTTTTTCAGGCGTGGCAAACAGCCCCAGCGTGTGCTGCATGCGTGCGCCTTGGGCGCGGGTGCCGTCTTTCAAGCCAAATTCAAACAGCCCTTCGCCAATCAATGTTGTGATTTTTTCGTCTTTCAGTTGACGCAGAGAACTGGTTTCAGAATCCACAAAATACAGAGCATCCCCCACGCGCGAAAGGCCGCTGGGTTGCGACAGCGAATTGCCCGGCAAGCCGCCATCATCAATCGATTCCGCACCCGAACCCGCGACAATTCGCAATTTTTTGTCTGCCAGATGATATCCCCATAATTGATGCGAGCCAGCATTGGCGATGATGATTTCCGAGCCATCGTTCGAGAGCGCTAAGTCCCATGGTGACGCAAGGGCTTTGCCAGCAGCACTACCCCAACCAAACAGGCGGTGGCTGCCACGCTCTCCCGTGCCCGCTAGCGTGCTGACGGTGTTTTTCACAAGGTCAATGGCGCGCAGGCGGTGGTTTTCTGTGTCTGCCACATAAAGCACATTCCCATGCAGCAAAACCCCTTGCGGGCGCTTGAATTGTGCCGCCGCTGCCGCGCCATCTGCAAAGCCCTCGACGCCGCTACCAAAGCGCGTAAGCTCGTGGCCGTCCATGTCCAGCATCACAATTTGATGATGCGCTGAATCGGCAATAAACATGCGCGTTTCGCCTGATGGCAACGCAGCAATTTCAAATTTCCCAGGGAAAGAAAGTGGTGTGGCAACGCTTGGTGTGCTTGCTTTTTTGAGCTGCATTGGCAAAGCGTCCGTGCGGACATTGCCTTTGGCTAGCAGTTTTTTTACATCGGCGCGAATATCATCCGTATGACCTTCACCGGAATAGATTTGTTTGAGCATGCCGTCTTGACCAATCAGCGCCAAGGTTGGCCATGCGCGTACCCCAAATTGTTTCCAAATTTTATAATCGCGGTCATTCACCACCGCATGTTCAATCCCGTGTCGCCCAATCGCCGCTTCGATTTGCGAGGTGTCGCCCTCATTACCGAATTTGCCCGAGTGCACCCCGATGACGGTCAGTTTTTCGCCAAATTCTTTTTCCAGAATTTTGAGTTCAGGGATGATGTGTTGGCAGTTGATGCAGCAGAATGTCCAGAAATCGAGCAGGATAATGCGGCCTGCTAGTTCCTCAGCCTTAAGTGGGCGCGCCACATTCAGCCATTCACCGCCTGAGCTGGTGATGACCTGATGCGCCTGAGTGGGCTTAGCGACAGGTGATGAAGCCATGGCAAAACTCCCTAAAAAAATGGATAAAAAAACGGTGAGGAAAATTCTAAAAGGCGATAGCATCATGTAAAGGTACTCCTGATTTTTCTGCCATGCGCTGGCGGTAATTTTCTACAGCGGCGGGATAGCTCAGGCCTTTAACAATGGATAGGGCGCGCAGGACTGCAAATAAATGAATGTCATCCTCGGACAATGTTGCGTGCACAGCCTCAGGCGATTCGATCATGTGGGCTAAGCGTTCAAGAAGCTGATTAACGTGCGCGATATATTTTGCGCTGTCTTTAAGATGTGGTGCGAAAGGCCCGATATAGGCCTCTTTTTTCTTAATAAAGTAATTGCGTGACAACTGCGTCTTAAACTCTTCCAAAGGCGCTTTCACCCAGCGCGGCATGCATAAAGGATACATTGTTGGTTGCAGATCTTGTAACCATGTTTGTAATGTGTGATTGCCCGATTCTCCGGTTAAAACTGGCTCACCATAATGAGCATCGATATGTCGCACAATATCCATACTTTCTGGCATGAATCGATTGTCTTCAGTTTGTAAAATCGGCACTATTTTTTTACCCACCATTTTGATGGGTGTCGCCTCGTCATCATTTAAAAGAGTGACGAGCTGCACTTGCATACCTTTAAGACCAAAAATCATGCGTGCCTTCACGCAGTAAGGGCAATGGTCGTAGATAAAAATCTTGAGCATGAGGTCATCTTTGCATTTGTCTTGTCGAGGGAATCCCAATTTATAGGAAATCTAATAAACCACAAGCAAACAAAAGGCCGCCTGAACGAACTCAGACGGCCTTTTTAGGCAAAATGCTAAAAATTATTTTTTCAGCAAATCACGAATTTCAGTGAGCAACACTTCGGTAGCGCTTGGCGCTGCTGGAACAGCTGCTTCTTCTTTTTTGAAGCGGTTCACTTGTTTCACCAACACAAATACTGCGCCTGACACAATCAGGAAATTGATAACCGCGTTGATGAAGACACCGTAATTGATGGTGGTGGCGCCTGCATCTTTAGCGGCTTTCAGGGTCGCATAGTCGCCGCCGCTGATATTGATAAAGAAGTCAGAAAAATCGATACCACCCATCGCATAGCCAATCGGAGGCATGATAACGTCTGATACCAATGAGCCGACGATGGTGGTGAAGGCGGCGCCCATAATGATACCGACGGCCAGATCAACCACGTTGCCGCGGGAAATAAAGTCTTTAAAATCTTTAAGCATAAATGCAGGACTCCTGAGAATTTTTTGAAAGCAAATAAAAGCAAGATGGATAGCCATCTATCTGGCAAAGCGGTATAAGGGCTTTATAATATTTTGGCAAATCACTTGTGGGGGCAGGCGCATATGGGAGCAACATTCGCGGCGATTGGATTGCTTTTAGCATCAAATATCTTCATGACCGTGGCGTGGTATGGGCATTTGAAATATAAATCCACGGCGCTTTGGATGGTCGTGTTGGTGGCATGGGGGGTTGCCTTTTTTGAATATTGCTTGCAGGTGCCCGCCAATCGCATTGGGCATAGCGTGATGTCTGCTGCTGAGCTCAAAACCATTCAGGAAGTGATTTCCCTAAGCGTATTTGCGATTTTTTCGGTCTATGTTTTAGGTGAAGCGCTGACCATCAAACACGCCATTGGCTTTGCACTGATTGCGGTGGGTGCGGGCGTGATTTTTTATAAATAGCCTAATAAGGTTTCGCACTGCTGGCGGAGCCAGTAATCGCGCGGCCAGCGGCCCCGATATCCTTGCCCATGCCTTCCATGGTATTGCAGGCGCTGAGTGCCAATAAGAATACTAAAACTAATGTTTTTTTCATATCAAAACTCCCTTTGCATAAGGTAGTTTATAACCACAGCTATGGCCGCCTGACAAGTATTTAGTCTGAATCTTGATGAAAGCGGTGAAGGACGCGGTGAAAAAGCGGCGCCAGCAACAAGCCACCGCAAACCACCAAAAACACGCCCGAATAAAGCGCATAAAATCCAGCAAAGAGCTTGCCGCCCGCGGTACTCATCACAGAAACAGGACCCATCCCGCCTAAAATCATCGCGGCATTGAGAAAGGCGTCCAGCCAGCCCATATGTTCAAAATAGTGGTATCCCACCATGCCTACTAGCAAGGAAAGCGCCATTAAGCTAACTGAAATCCCAAGCCAAAACACCATGCGCTCGGCAAAGGCGGAAGTGGAAAGCAGCGGGGTATTTTTAGGTTCAAACATGAGCGTCTCTGCTGACAATAATCGTGACGATGATTTGGGGGCAATCTAACTCGGGTAAGCCGAGGTTGATATGGAAAAGAACGCTAACAATTTTGTGGGCAATCGGGCGAGCATTCCACCCCGCATTCGTCGGCACGGCTAGTGACTTGATATACCGCTACCACACTGAGCGCCACCGCCGCAAGTAACATCATCCATTTGCTCATGGTCCATCCGTTCATGGGAATGCTCTCCCTGTCAAAGAATGAATGCTGGTTTTCTCATTCTTCACTTACTATAGTGCACAGTATCGGAATAGGAATTGATTTAAGTTAAGCCATGCTGGAACAAGGTGCGCTAGAATGACTTTCATGAGCTAGCGCTAGCCTGAGATAAACGAAAGGGACGGAAATGACCGACAAACGCAAACGAAATTATGTGTTGGTAGTGGCATTAGTGGCGGGGCTTGCGCTCAGCTTCCGCCCGGGGTTGTTGTTGGTGCATAAATCCGCCAATACCGAGGACGCGTCCTATGTGAAGGGCTGGGAGGACGGCTGTGTAAGCGGCTCGAACTCTTATTCACTGCTCTATGCCCCGCTGCTGGACAAACCGTTTGTGAAAGAAATTGCTTTTGGCAGCGCGAAAAAAGAGGCGGATAAAGAGGTGAGCAAAGCACCTGCCAATGAAGCGATGAAAGAAGCCGCGCCAAGTTTAGATAAAGACATGTATAAAAGCGGCTGGAACGAAGGTTTTACGCTGTGCCGCTACTACCAATCCTCGGTCTATGAGCTGATGCAATTCGCCATCGTCATCGCCACCTTGCTGTTTATGGGATATATTTTGGGCAGACGACGGGGGTAGGTGTTGGGGTTCCTCGTTATGAAAAGATGCAAGGCAAACTAGAGCTCCTTGCATTTTGATGGCTCTAAGCATGTCTTTGCTGGCAAATGCTCAGCCGCTTCTTTAGAAACCTTAAGATTCTTTAAGGTTGTGACAATATTTTGTTGACGCAATTCCACTTCCAGTTTCCAAGCTTCTAGATTATTTCCCACTTCGCGAAATTTGCTAGCTTCGCGGGTCTTGGCAATGCGCTCCGCTTCTACCTCTTCAAATGCACCAGATGGGTCTGTTCGAACAGCAGCATCTCTAAAACTCGCCACCACACCGGCTAAACTGACATCGACCTGTTTTTTATCAATAGTAAGAAATATATCTCGGGATATTTTTTCGGCAGCCTCCGAAGAAATTTCTGACGATTGCCCATCTTTCGCATTTCCTCCGCTCTGTCTTATATGTTCTTGAGTCGCATTTGCTATTTTCTGAGCTATATCTGAAGGTGTTAAATCCCCGAAATCCATCATTTTAACCGATTCCATTTTATGAATGCGGCTATAAGTATCGCCCAATTTATACTCCATATGAGCAATCATTGTTTCTAAATTATTTGAGGGTGGGTTCCCATGGGAAGAAGTATAAGTCTGAGTTACTTCGGCGGGGGTAACAAGCCTTACCTTCTCCAATGCCTGCGCGACAGACATAGAATTCTGGCCGGTTTGTGTTTTTACCTGAACCTCTTTTTGAAGTTCCGCATCTTCTGGTGAGATAACGCGGAACAAACGATGCGCATATATTTCAGAAAAGTAAGTAATAGCTTCTGTAACTTCAGCTCTTTCTTCATCTGTTTTGCAATTTGCAAATGCCTTTGACTGGATATCTCCCAGCTCGCTATAAGTTTTACCCGCCCAACCTAACAATACATCTTTACGATTTGGCCGGTCTTCGTAAAGTTGCTGGCATACTTTTGCATGAATAGCCAAAGCATGGTCTTCAAGCTCTAGTGACGATTCAGGCGTTTCGTATTGCAAGTCCGGCATAATTTCACCCAGACCATCTCTGAAAGTTATAGTAGACAACTGGGCTACAGGAAGAATAATGCGGTGAACATAATCATGCTCGGCCATACCACCCATCTGCATGAAATTTACAGCATAACTACGTAATTCTTCATGCGTTATGCCATGTTTTTTTAATGCGTCAAATGCATTGGAATCCATTTTAAAAATAGGCTGAGTAACGGGTGTTAGCTCTACTCCCGATACCCCATCCGTTTGGGCATGTTCAAGCGGGGAAACTGGAACTTCCTTATTAATAAAAGCAAACTCGAATTTATATTTTGTCGTCGATTCTTGAGGGCCAATGGTGTTAAGTTGGCGGCCTTTTAAATAGGATTCCCAATCTTGAAGACAGAGTACAGATTGTGAACCAAATTGACCATTATCTTGGCCAGCAAATACCGTCTTAACGTCGCCCTTCAGGCCTTCTTTATTCATGGTCTTTTGCAGGGCTTCAAGGAAGAGTTGTTTGTAAACCAACTCATCTTGAATGACGGCATCCAGTGTAGGACGTGAAACTGATAAATCATTGCTGATTTTTTCATCCCCCGAATAAGATAGCTCTCGTTCTTTTGCCTCCCAGTTCTTTTTTAAAACTTCAGCAAATCGTTCCGATGCACCTGGAACATCGCCTTGATAAACATCATACATGTGACGTAATTCAATATCAAATTTGCTGGTGTAATCATTCAGCGCACCGGTAAATCTTGCTTGAATTGACTTGATTTTATTCTCATCTAGAAAATCTACGGTAAATTTCTCCGAAAACAAATTCCAAGGCAAGCTGTTAGGCAAGATCATGTTGGAAATGCCATATTTTTTAGAGCTTTCATCAATCTCGTCATAATTTTTATTTAAAAGTTCCTCTAAATAATAAGCGTGCTCCACGGAATCTACAGGCAGTGGATCGACACTCACCTTCTTCCAGTCGGCGAGTGCTTGTAAATTAGACTGGGCTTCAGCTATGCTAGAAATTTTTTTTTCTACACCCCAACTATCCCAACGATTAAGTCTTTGATTAGACAACCCTGTTATAATGTTGTCGACCTGATCACCTGCAGCCGGGTCTAATGATTTAAGGTCAGAAAAATCAATATTATACTGGAGGGATAAAGCATCAAGCTCTTTAATATATTCATCTTTTGCCGTTTGGATTTTTGCACTTTTTTCTTCAAAAAGATATTCTACATATTTCTGACGAGCAGTGACTAACTCTTGATGAAGATCAGAAAAGCTCTCTTGAAAAATTTTGATAAACCCAGCGTCTTCGGCAGGATCATGAGCCGTGGTTCTTCCATAAACCGTATCAAGATTGATGCGCCCCTCAAGCCCTTTACGGCCATTAAATTGGAAGCCATTTTCTGGTATTGTTGGCATAGATTCGCTTTCTATGTAATTTTTGCGTTTCTTTAAATTAACATAGAAATATTAAGATATTATGAATATGGAGCTTGATTTAAGCGGGAGAGAAGGGGAGGCTTGGCCTGTGCGCCTGCGCAGTCCTTAGGTTTTTTGGGCCTTGCCCGCAAATGCCAGCGGAACGAACTTCCCACTTCTGACGCCTTGCTCAACAAAAAAGGGGCGTGACGATGATTCGCCACGCCCCTTTGACTAAGTCGGTGAAAGCACTAGTCGATGCTGATAATCGTTTCACCATGTTGGGTGGCATCAAGGCCGGCTTTTTCATCATTTTCTGACACACGTACTGGGCAGAAAATATTGACGACTTTGATGATCACGAAGGTGCACACCATGCTGTAAACAGCCACTGAAACAGCGGCGGTCAGGTTGGTGGTCAATAGCGTTTCACCGCCATTGAAGAAACCATCGCTCACGGCAGGGTTAACTGCTTTAGACGCCAGCAAACCTGTCATGATAGCACCAATGGTGCCGCCCACGCCGTGGCACGCAAAGACATCAAGCGAATCGTCAATCTTGAAATTGCCTTTAATGATACGCGCTACCAGATTGCACACGATACCAGCGGTGAGGCCGATAAGGAGGGCAGAACCCGGCGTTACATAACCAGCAGCAGGGGTAATAGCAACAAGACCCGCCACAACACCAATACAACCACCCATAGCCGTTGCTTTGCCATCTTTCATGGCGTCCACAAGTGTCCAAGCCAAAAGTGCAATGGCAGCAGCTAAGAAGGTGTTGACGAATGCTTGAGACGCAATACCACCCGAGGTAAGAGCCGAACCAGCATTAAAGCCGAACCAACCGAACCACAGCATAGCGGTACCCAAAACAATCATGCCCACGTTGAAAGGCTTGTGTGCCTGACCGAAGTCACGGCGTTTGCCAAACAAAAGTGCTGCGACCAATGCTGAATAACCTGCGGTCATGTGAACGACATAACCACCTGCAAAGTCTGCGGCGCCTTTTGCAAAGAGCCAGCCAGTTGAAGCCCATACCCAATGGCATACCGGTGAATACACTACCAAGCTCCATGCCACGAGAATGAAAAGCCACGCTTTGAAGCTTACGCGCTCAGCAAATGCACCCGTAATCAAAGCGGGGGTAATGATGGCAAACATCATTTGGAACGCCATGAAAAGAATGTGTGGAATGGTCGCATTCGCGTCGATAGGCTCTTGGCCAACACCGTTAAGTAAGGCAAAAGAAGTATCGCCGATAAAGGCAGAACCGCCAGAAAACGCAAGGCTGTAGCCAATCACTGCCCACAAAACACCCACCACACCCAGTGCGATCATGTTTTGATAAAGTGTTGATACGGCGTTTTTACTGCGCACCATGCCAGCATAGAAGAAGGCCAGACCAGGGGTCATAAAGAGCACCATGGCGGTTGCGGTTAGAAGCCATGCGGTATCGCCGCTATTCACATCAGCGAAGGCGGGCAGTGGTAAAAGTAGAAATGAGAAAATGGTAAGTAGATATTTTTTTAAATGAGTCATGAAACTCTCCCCGTCATTTTTTAAATATAATTTATTAATTAAAGATCATTAGAACAATGATCTGGTCGAGGGCTAACATGTTGATATTTTTCTGTTGAGGCAACACTAAAGCGGTACGACAGGGGTGAAGAGGCCTACTTACATGTACGCATGTGGCGCCACCGCAACAAATGGGGTGCGGGGTGTGGATAACCGAGCTTCTATGCCTTTGTCTAGCTGGGTTTTCGCTGCGCGCCATTTCCTCCAAATGCTCATAATAGTTTTGTCGAACATTCTATTGGGGTTCGTATGCCCCAAAACAATTAAGTTGTTGGAATAGAGGGGCGCTGGCTAATGGCGGAGGGGAGAGGATTCGAACCTCCGGTACGGTTACCCGCACAACGGTTTTCGAGACCGCCGCATTCGACCACTCTGCCACCCCTCCGTTTTATGCGCTATATATTTAGCGCCCGAGCGCTGCGTATATAGCGCCCAGCGGTCGCCAAAGCAATCTTTTCGGGCGGCGGTGGAGTGTTTTGGTTTGTACATTGAATTTGCTAGATAATTTATTAAAAACCCCATCGCGTCTCGTGCATCGCCCCCATAAAAATGCGCGCGATGAAAAAACCTTTATCATTTTCGTTGACATGGTGGGGGCGGAGCGTATAAGTAGCCCCCCTAATTTGTTAATATAAAAAGTAAGCGGGTCTATTATGTTTGCGGTCATCCAAACCGGTGGAAAACAGTATAAAGTCACAGGCGGCACCATTCTCGATGTTGAGAAACTCGAGGGTGAAGTTGGCACGTCAGTTACTCTGAGCAATGTCTTGATGGTGGGCGGCGAAAGCTCGAACGCGATTGCGGCTGCGGCTCAAAGCGGCTCTGTGACAGCAGAAATTCTGGCGCAAGAAAAAGGTGACAAAGTCATCATTTTCAAAAAGAAGCGTCGTCACAACTATCGTCGTAAGAACGGCCACCGCCAGTTCTTCACGAAAGTGCGCATCACCAGCATCTCGCTGGATGGCAAAGAAGTAGTGAAAGCTGAACCGCAAGTGAAGAAAGCGGCTGCTCCTAAAGCAGAAGCTGCTGCTGCCCCTGCGAAAAAAGCTGCTGCTCCCAAAAAACCAGCCGCTGAAAAAGCAGCTGCCCCGAAAAAACCAGCAGCGAAAAAAACCGCTGCCGCTAAAGAGGAGTAATCACTCATGGCTCATAAAAAGGCAGGCGGTAGTTCCCGCAACGGTCGCGATTCTAATGCTCAGCGCCTTGGCGTAAAACGCTTTGGTGGTCAGCTGGTATTGGCTGGCAACATTCTGGTGCGTCAACGCGGCACCAAATTCTACCCTGGCACCAACGTAGGGATCGGCAAAGACCATACCTTGTTCGCTTTGGTTGAAGGCCATGTGAAATTCGAAGAAAAGTTCGGTGGACGTATGTATGTGTCGATCGTTCCGTTTGAAGCCCAAGCAGCTCAAGCTGCGTAAGCTTCCCGCTTCGTGATACGTTAAGAAGAAAAGGGGGCGTTTTGCCCCCTTTTTTATCATCCAATAAAACCATAAAGTAGTGCCATGCAGTTTCTCGATGAAGCCAAGATATTTATAAAAAGCGGTGACGGCGGTGCGGGTGCGGTGAGCTTTCGTCGGGAAAAATTTATTCCGCTGGGCGGCCCTGACGGCGGCGATGGCGGGCGTGG
>JAIXRX010000012.1 GCA_027485005.1 Alphaproteobacteria bacterium | reverse complement strand
GGGGACGAGCTGGAAGACCTACTGATTCACCCAGACCGCCCGAATCTGATTGATCATGGCTGGCGTTTTGAGGTGTTTGGCCGCGAGGCAAAAGCGCTGCTGGCAGGCGAATTTGGCATGTGCTATAATCCAAAGACATCGAGTCTGGATTTTGTGCCACTCAATACTCCAGCGTCATTTATCTAAGCCACTTCGCCCATTTCTTGTAGCTTGCGATAGAGCGTCGAGCGGCCAATGCCAAGCTCGCGAGCAGCTTTCGTAATGCGCCCGTGGCACTGCGACAAAGCATGACGAATCACCTCGGCTTCGACCTCTGCAAGTGGCCGCAATACCCCCCCTTGCTGCACTAATGACAATGCGGCAGCGTCTGCTGCTTTTTCTGCGGGCGTGGTTGAGAATTCATGCATCATCGGGCGCACAGGTGTGGGTTGAAGGCTGTGTGGCCCCACATATCCTTGCAAATCAGACAGGGTAATGCGTTCATTGGTACACATCACCACGGCGCGATGCAACATGTGCGAGAGCTGGCGTATATTGCCGGGCCATGCTTGGCATTGCATCCAATATTCGGCATCATCCGCCAAACCATGCAGAAATTTATGTTCGAGCATGCAATATTTTTCCACGAGCGCCTGAGCGATCGGCAAAATATCTGCCGGGCGGGCGCGTAAAGTCGGTACCAAAATACTTACCTTGCCAAGCACCTGTCGCCATGCGGCATGCAATTTTCCTTGACCAATTAAATCTTCCAGAGAACCGCTGAGAGTCGCAATCACTCGTGTATTGAGTGCATGCACGTGATGACCATGGTGCATTTGCACCCGCGCATGTTGTAGCGCATGAAGCAATGCGTGCTGCATGGGAATCGTCATATATTCTGGGTGCTCTAATAACAGCGTCGTTTCATGAGCTTGTGCGAGTAGTCCCCGCGTGAGCATCTCTGGTACTCCGCCCATGGTAAACGTGCCGAACAAGCGCTCCCATCCTTGTGTGCCTTCGAGCATCCCGCATGATGCGGCGACATAAGGTTTGTCACCATACGGGCTTGCGCCATGAATAGCCTGCGCCAACATGCGCTTACCTGTACCATTCTCCCCCACCAACATGACTGGCAGTTCCACCGACGTTGCCATGCGGCGCGCCAAAGTAACGCAGCGATCAAATGCGGCGGAAGGCCCTGCTAGATCTGAGAAGTCAATGCGTGGTTGTATTTGGCGCTGCAAGCGGCGTACTTCATCAAATAATCCCTGAGTACGCCGCGCGTTTTGAATCGAGACACCCAAGCGTTCTTTTGAAACAGGTTTGGCCAAAAAGTCTGATGCACCAGCACGCACCGCAGCCACAGCATTTTCGAGACTACCATAGGCCGTAAGCACTACAATCGGAAGTTCAGGACAAAGTGGGCGCAAGGTACGAATCACCTGCATCCCATCCACATCTGGCATGCTTAAATCGAGCAACACCACGTCTGGCACAGGTTGCTGACCAGAGAGCACATAATCAACTGCGGCCATGCCACCCGGTACCGTGACTGCACGATATCCTAATTTTTCCTGCAATACGTGCTGCAATAACTCACGTTGTGTTGGCTCATCATCAACAACTAAAACGGTGGCTTTCATGCGGATACTCCCATTTGTTATGCCCTATCAGCTGGTCTGCGCCAACTTGATACCAAACGATGTACAATCCAAAATTGAATATGGCAAGAAAAAATGCAATCAAGAGTTGTATTTTTATGGGATAACTATTTTAATTTTTTGATATTACTCGCATAATTATCGACACCATCCTTGAAAACAGCGGTGCCAGCCACCAGAACATCAGCTCCTGCGGCCACGGCCAAACGTGCCGTTTCAGGATTAATCCCGCCATCCACTTGCAAATGAACCTGACGGCCTGTTTGATCTATCATTTCACGGATCGCCTTAATCTTAGTCAATTGTGACGAAATAAATGCCTGCCCACCAAAACCAGGATTCACTGTCATCACCAGCACTAAATCCACCATGTCCATCACATATTCAATCGCAGAAGCGGGCGTAGACGGCACAATCGAAACGCCGCATTTTTTACCCAGCGATTTAATGAGTTGCAAGCTGCGATGCAAATGTGGCCCAGATTCCGCATGAACCGTAATTAAATCGGCACCCGCTTTGGCAAATTGCGGTGCCAGCACATCCGGATTGCTTACCATCAAATGCGCGTCAAATAAAAGGTTGCTATGGGGGCGCAGCGCCTCCACCACCATGGGGCCAACGGTTAGGTTTGGCACAAAATGGTTGTCCATAATATCTAGATGCACCCAGTCGGCACCGGCGTCTGTAATGGCACGCACCTCTTCCCCCAAACGGGCAAAATCGGCAGAAAGCATGGACGGAGCAATAAGCGTTGGGCGAGTAGAAGTCATGTTTTTACATAACAAATATTGCGGCGCGATACAACCAACAAAAAAGGCCTGCCACACTCCCGTGACAGACCTTTATGCAGTGGATGACTTTTTCAAACCGGCAACTTGAGTGTAATATTCATCGTGCAATATCCAGTTGGAACCTTCCAAGAGAATTGATTCTCATCATAAGATGCCACTAGATAATAACGTACTCTATTAGCGCCTAGGTAAGTGTGTCCGTTTTTATGGATGTCAATCACCACTCGAGGGTTGCTATCCAAATAAAAGTATAAATCACAACCAAATATCTGATGGTGATATTCACCTGTCAGGCTCACACAAAAGCCATTTCCAACGTCTGCATTTTTGTCTGGTGCCTCAATGATATTCAGCAGCACCGAACATGAAGGCAATTGCTTCATGCTTTCATTGGGAACAATCTCGCATTGAAGGAAAGACAATAATTCCCCATGCTCGCCAGCAAGTAATTCTTGCAACTTAATCAACAAAGAATCTTTTTCCATTTTTACGTTAGATTTTTTAGCGTGAGAGGCAGCATTCGCACACCGCCTATAAAAAATAATAGTCCGACATATCATAATAAAAAAAACGAATAGTTTTATGAAGATTTGATGACAGTTTGTGCATTATCTTCCATGAAACCAGCTCAGGACCTTTTGAGGCCACTACCCCTTATACACCAAACGAGCGGCGTAAAAACCATCTGCACCATCACTCAATACTTCATTGGTGGGCAGGCATTGAAAATCACCCTCTTTAGTCACCCACGGCGCAGGCAACCATGTAAATTCTTGGGTTGAAATTGGTGCACGCTGCCATTCTGGATTGGCGGATAAAAATCCATCCACCTGTTTTTTTCCCTCTTCCGGCTGCAACGAACATACCGCATAAATAACTACGCCACCTTTTTTGACCCATTGTTTGGCTTGGCGCAGCAACTTGTGTTGCAGCACGCACAAGCGCCCCATATCCTCAGGCGTGCGCTGCCAAAGCAGCTCTGGGTGGCGGCGCAGCGTACCTGTGGCGGAACATGGGGCATCCAACAATACCGCATCAAATGTTTCACGTGAAACAATTTCAGTCGCGTCCCCTTCTTGTACTTCAGCGGACATATTCAATCGCGCTAAATTATCTTCCAAGCGCTGCAATCGTTTTTTAGAAATATCCACAGCCGTCACTTTGGCGCCCGCCGCAATCAACTGTGCAGTTTTGCCACCGGGTGCGGCGCACACATCCATCACGCGTTTGCCCGCAAGCGCGCCCAGCAATTGCGCGGGCACTTGCGCGGCCACGTCCTGCACCCACCATTCACCCGCCTCAAACCCCGCCAGCAACTCGACATTGGCGGCGTCTTTCACACGCACTGCCCCACCCCATAAATGTTCCGCGCCATTCGTTTGCGCCCATGCTTTGGCGGATTCTTCGGTTTTAAAGCTCAAATCCAGCGGTGGAATTTCTTGCGCGCAGGCTGCCATTTTTTTCATGTTTTCCATGCCATAAGCATCGCCCCATGATTCATATAACCAATCGGGGAAATTACGAGTGGCGCGGCCATCTAGCTCGGCTTTCAGCGTGTCTTTATCCTTCGCCACACGTTTGAGCGTAGCATTCACAAAGCCGGTCATTTTTTCAAATTTCAGCGCACGCACGGCCTCGACGGTTTCGCTGACAGCGGCATGCGCAGGAGTATCCAGCCATAAAATCTGCACAATCCCTAATATAAGCGAATGTTTCACGTGAAACAATTTGGCGTCCAGCGGTCGTTCCACCAGTTTTTCAATCAGGCATTCGGCCTGCCCCAAATGCCTTAGGCTGGCCATCAGCAAGGCCCGCGCAAAGCCGCTGTCTGGCTTGCTTAATGAGGCAAGCGCTGGAGTATTACTCAGGGTATCTTCAACTGTCAGGCGCTTAATAAGCACGGCGTGCAATAGTTGCAGCGCCACCACGCGGGCGGTCAAAGGTGGGGTATGGGCGGTTGATTGTTTTGGCGAAACCATTGTGAAATCAAAATTCTCATGTTAATTGTGGCCATAAGATATGAACTGTAGAGAGCCCGATGACAACCCCCAAACCACAAGAACCCACCAAACCTCAACAACCTACCCCCTTACCAGAGGCAGCGGAAGAGGAATTCGGTGGACAAAAAGGCCCAGAACCCACACGGTTTGGCGATTGGGAAAAAAGTGGCCGCTGCACCGATTTTTAATAAAAACAAACAGGAAATAATCCATGATCATTCTGCTTTCTCCCGCTAAAACCCTGAATATGGAAGGTGTCCTTCCGTCCGCAGCCCATACATTTATTAGCGGGCAACCCCAATTTCTGATGGAAGCGAAAGCGCTGATTTCGCTGTTGCGCCCCATGAGCATTGAAAAACTAGTGAAGCTGATGGAAATCAGCACCAAACTGGCCGACCTTAACTATAAGCGCTTTCAAGCATTCTCCACACCCTTCACCGCCCGCAATGCTAAGCCTGCGCTTTATGCTTTTGAAGGTGATGTCTATGATTCGCTCGACGCAAAAACGCTCGATATTGCTAGTTTGCTTTTTGCCGAGAAAAATCTGCGCATTTTATCAGGACTTTATGGCATTTTACGTCCCTTTGACCTGATGCAAGCCTACCGCCTTGAAATGGGAACCAAAATCCTCAACCCCAGCGGCAAAGACCTTTATGCCTATTGGGGCAGCAGAATCGCACTTGCTATCAACGAAGCGGCGCAAAGTTCTAATGCGGAAATGGTGTGTAATTTAGCCTCGGAGGAATATAGCAAAGCAGTCAAAACAAATGCTCTCACCGTGCCGATGATAAGCCCCGTGTTCAAAGAAAGTAAAGGCGACAAACACCAGATCGTTGGTCTATTTGCCAAACGCGCCCGCGGGATGATGGCGCGCTACCTGCTAGAACAAAAAGCGACCACGCTGGAGGCAGTTTATGCTTTTAATGAGGAAGGCTACACCTACCGCCCAGACCTTTCAGAGGAAGGCTCACCCGTGTTTGCACGCCCCAGCACCAAGGCATAAT
>JAIXRX010000132.1 GCA_027485005.1 Alphaproteobacteria bacterium | reverse complement strand
TGGCCCCGATATTTCCCTCCCCATAATTTGGAGGCAAGTTCTTCGGGCAAATCATAGACATACCACTCGGCACTCTCAGCAATAATCTCGGCATTTGTGGTGCCAATTTCTTCTTCGAGTTCGCGCATGGCTGCCGCGCGTGCATCTTCCCCTTCGTCGATCCCGCCTTGGGGCATCTGCCACGCTTCGGCGCGCGTATCAATGCGCTGTGCCATAAAAATGTTGCCGTCGCGATTAAACAACATCATGCCCACCCCAAAACGATAGGGCAGATCAGTGAGCGGGGGCTGGCTGCTCATGCGCCTTCTCCTGTGTCGGTGTTTTCGCACCCTCAATGGCAACAGGCTGAGGGGGTTTTACATAAGGTGAAGTGAGGTAAGAAGTGAGTGGCGCCAATACGATACCTTTACTCACCAACGTTGCTTGCCACTGTTTGAAATTTTCTAACACTAGCGGTAACGCAGGCATCACACCCACTGCGCTGCCGGATTCACGTGCTTGCGCCTCCAGGCCACGGAAAAACCCTTCCACCGCCTCTTTGGACGGGCTGTTGCCCAGCTGCTGTTGCACCCGCAGCGCTTTCCATTCTGGGGCGGTCTCTGGTAATTTCACCGCACTGACTGACACCACTGCCTTTGGGTTAGTGTAGGCAAGCAATAAGCCACGCATTGCGATTTCCTGAGCGACAGGGCGCCCCGAAATACTTTGGCTAAAAAAGTTTTCTTCTTCATTCGCAATAAATCCAACCGCAGCTTGCACCTTGGTCATCGCCCAATGTAACCGGCGGATATTTTCTTCCTCTGGCTCGCGGCGGTTCAGACCAAATGGCCCTGGGTCACTCACCGGATAATCACGCGGCTCCAGCGGCAGATCCACCCATAACTCATGCCCTTTCGCGCGCGCAAATTTTTCCCACGCCGCTAAATCTTGAGCATAGGGAGAAAAACTCACAGACACTTCGGGAGGCAAATTTTCCAGCGCACCGGCCGTCACACTTTGTGAAAGTCCAAGCCCAGAAAGCACCACCATAATCCGCGGTAACCCTTTATCCGCCACAAGCCCACGGCCATATTGACGCCATGCAGTCATCCCATCTGCGGACATTATCGGGAGTTTGCCTTGGGCGCCATCTTGTTGCAATACGGGCAATGGTGCGTCATTTAATAATTTCAATGCCGATTGATTAGCGGCTGCTTGCACGGCATCAGTGGTGACTGTTTTTTGATCTTTGTAAAGCGTGTCGGTCAATAGTGGGCCTGCATTATTCTCTGGCACCGCCGTGGGGGATTTCACTGGCTCTGGTGCGGTCGTTTTAGCCTGTTGATACAGATGGCCAGAGATAGCGCCATCCGCCACATTAATAAACACGCGCTGACCATTTTGGGTGGCCTCACGTGCTTCTTGTGCGCTCTGATGCTGCCATTTCTGGTAAAGCAACACGGCCATGACTAGCAAAACAAGTTGCAAAACAACCATCCCCCAAAAGGCAGGGGTACAGCGATGAAGAAACGTGAAGATAAGCTGACGAAACGCCGGCACCACTACTACTCTTTAGCGCCTACGCGTTTGGCTGGTGCCGTTGTCTGACGATAAACCGAAAGACCGCGCAACAAATCAATCGCCCGTGCTAATTGGAAATCTTGATCCGTCCCAATGACTTGGCTGGTGCTCAATTTCTTATCGTCTTTTTTGTCTTTGCTGTCAGGCTTGATTGCCTCATCTTGTGGCTTTTCAACGGCTACTTTTTCAGCTTTTTTGTCATCTTGCTCGTTTTTCAAACGGCCACGCAAATCTGCTTCCTGCACCGACTTTCCTTCACCATCCACACGCTGAATTTTAGCCTGTTCCACAGCAATATCTGGTACAATTCCTTTCGCCTGAATCGAGCGGCCAGACGGGGTATAATAACGCGAGGTGGTCAAACGCATCGCGCCATACTCACCCATCGGAATTACCGTTTGCACGGACCCCTTACCAAAAGATTTAGTACCCATTACGACGGCGCGTTTCTGGTCTTGCAGCGCACCCGAAACAATTTCCGCCGCACTGGCAGAGCCACCATTGATAATGACCACCACCGGCATTCCCTTGGTCAGATCGCCAGGACGCGCGCTATAACGGCGAGTGTCACGCGGGTTACGCCCGCGGGTAGATACAATCTCGCCACCTTCAAGGAAAGTGTCAGACACAGAAACCGCCTGATCCAGAAGCCCACCTGGATTATTACGCAAATCCAAAATAAGCCCTTTCACTTTTGAATCTTTGCCAAGCATTTTCTTCAATTCGTCTTGCAATAAATCCGAGGTGCTTTCAGCAAATGACGTAATACGGATGTAGCCGATATCATCATAGTTTTTGCTGCGTACGGTCTGAATTTTAATGACATCCCGCACCAATGTTTTTTCAATGGGTTCAGATGCCCCTTCACGAATAATGGTTAGTTTTATTTTGCTACCCACCGCGCCGCGCATTTTTTGCACCGCTTCGGATAACGTCAGGCCCATTACTTGCTCGCCTTCAATCTCGCTAATCAAATCACCAGATTGTATCCCTGCACGAAAAGCAGGCGTATCATCAATCGGCGTGACCACTTTAATCAAACCATTTTCCATGGTTACTTCAATGCCCAAGCCACCAAATTCACCCTTGGTTTGCACCTGCATTTCTTTGAAATCATCTTCGTTCAAATAGCTTGAATGCGGATCGAGCGAAGTTAACATGCCGTTGATAGCCGATTCCACCAGCTTCTTGTCGGCTGTTGGCTCCACATAATCTTCACGCACGCGCTCAAAAACTTCACCAAATAAATTGAGTAATTCATAGGTTTTTTGCGGTGATGCTTGCGGGCCTTTATCCTCTTCACCAAGACGCACCTCTTCTGCCTCTTCTAACGTTTGATTTTCATTAGCAGGGCTTTCAGCCTTTTTATCCGTCGCGGGTTTTTCCTGTGCCTGCACAGGGTTTACCAGCGCAACCGACGCCACACAGGCAAGTAAAAACAAACGCAAAGAAATAGAGGAAGAAAATAAAACAGGAAGAGAACGCATCAGAGTATCGCCTTTCATGGACGAAGAATATGAAGTAAAAATATTATAACCCAGCAAACCAACCATTCGGGTTGACAGGTTTATTATTCTGTCGGAATTCTAGATATAACTGCGCATCTGACAAGCGTTTTCCTAAGCGACCGATGGGTTCGCCTTTCCGTGCACGCTGCCCCGCCGAGACAGTTATTTGGCTCATTCCCGCCATTAATGAGTGATATCCCCCAGCGTGACGCAAAATCACCATGCGACCATAATCTAAGAATGGGCCAGTAAATACAACCTCGCCGTCATAGGGCGCCAATACAGCACCATCTGCGCGACCTTCAAATTTCACACCGCGCGAACCATTTTGCCCGTAGGTTTCAAGCACGCGCCCCACCACTGGCAGCATAAAAGATTTAGAGCGAACCTCCGTTAAAGCTCCCCCTGCACGGCTGGCTTTGGCAAATTGTGGTTTGCTCTGCACGACCTCCAAACGCTCTAACAAATCTTGTAGCGTTTTTGACTGCTTACCAAGACGGTTAATCTGTGCATTAACAGAGGCAAAATCCTGCTGCACGACTTTGAATAGTTTTTCGCGTTCAGCAAGCTGTTCTTGCAACAAATCACGTTTAGTCAGCAGCGATTTATGCTTACTCTCTACTTCAATTTTAGCGGCGGCCAACTCTTCTTGCGCTTCCGCAAGCGCATTTAACTCCTGCTGCAATTCAGCCGCTTGTTGTTGCAGCTGTTCGCTCAAATGTTGCAATAATTGTGCAGCAGAAATCGTGTCTTTCAATTTGCCAGGGCGGGCAATCAGCGCTTCTGGCGGCGCTTGGCGCAAGCGCACCATCGCATCAAGGGACGCCGCAATTTCTTCACGGCGTTTTTTAAGATCTTCTTGTTTTTCATCCACGCGTTTTTGGGCGGCTTGCTCTTCGCGTTCCAGCTTTTGCAAATCTTGCTCAACTTCACGCAAATCCTTGGCTTGCGAGACCAGCGCGCGTTGCAATGGCTCCATGTCGCGTTGCGCTTGCGCTGCTTTTTCTTTCAATGACGCGCCTTGTTTTTTTGCTAACTCTATGTCGCGCTGTGTTTTTTTCAAATCATCCCGCGTGGTCGCCACATTCATCTTGTC
>JAIXRX010000124.1 GCA_027485005.1 Alphaproteobacteria bacterium | reverse complement strand
GCCTCTCATCTGCCAAAAAAGAGCTATGCCTCGACCTTTCGCCCTCATTAGAAAATGCTATGGATGACAGTATCCGTAAACGCTTAAACACACTCGCCAATGTTATAGGCGCCTAACCCTACGCAGTAGCTTGACAGAACGGTGCAACTCAGGCAATTTCAGCACCGTTATGTCGTCTCCTGTTCCGCACCATTTTCAACTTCTCACCTATCTGCTCGACTCACTGGCGTCGATTGGCAAAGTGTTTTTGCATTTTGTAGAGTCGGTCGGACGCTTGAGTATGTTTGCTTTTCATGGCATGTCAGGCCTGTGGCGCATGCCAATTTACTGGCGTCAACTTCGCACGCAAATGATTGAAATTGGGTATTACTCCCTGCCCGTGGTCGGCCTCACCGCCATCTTCACGGGCGCTGTGCTTGCACTGCAAAGTTACTCTGGCTTTTCACGCTTTAATGCCGAAAGCTCGATTGCGATTGTGGTCGTTCTTTCTATCACACGAGAACTTGGCCCAGTGATGGCAGGCCTCATGGTTGCAGGGCGCATTGGCGCTGCTTTTGCCGCAGAAATCGGCACTATGCGCGTGACCGAACAGATCGACGCGCTTACCACCCTTTCCACCAACCCCTACCAATATCTGGTATTCCCGCGTTTACTGGCAGGCTTTATTGTCTTGCCGCTGCTGGTATTAACCGCCGATGTCATCGGCGTGTTTGGTGGTTACCTCGTCAGTGTGCATTCCCTAGGTTTTTCTCCCATTCCTTACATTAAAAGCACCATTAGCTTCCTTGAGTTTCGAGACGTGTTTTCAGGTTTAGTCAAAGCCGCCGTGTTTGGTTTCATCATTGCACTCATGGGTTGCTATCACGGCTTTCATTCAGACCGTGGTGCGCAAGGGGTTGGTAAAGCGACGACAAACGCTGTCGTATCGTCTTCTATTCTGATTCTACTGTCTAACTACTTCATTACCTCCTTGTTCTTTGCCAATGAATAATTCTTCCCCTGCCCCCAAAATTAAACTGCAAGACGTGCATAAAAGCTTTGGTAAAAAGCATGTGCTGAATGGCGTAAATCTGGAAGTAGCGCAAGGGGAATCATTGGTCGTCATTGGTGGTTCTGGAACAGGTAAATCTGTCTTGCTCAAGTCCATACTTGGTCTCATTCAAGCGGATACAGGAAGCATCCAAATTGATGGCCAAGAAACACGGAAACTCAGTGGCAGCTTGCGCGAAGCGCATATGAAAAAATTTGGCATGCTGTTTCAAGGCGGGGCATTATTTGATTCTTTATTGGTCTGGGAAAATATTTCTTTCCGGGTGATGCGTGAACATAATCTTACCAAATCTCAAGCGCGTGATTTAGCTGTAGAAAAACTCAAGCAGGTGGGGCTTGCTGCCGACGTGGCCGATCAATTCCCCGCCGAGCTTTCAGGTGGCATGCAAAAGCGTGTGGCACTTGCGCGCGCCATTGCCGCGAATCCAGAGATTATTTTCTTCGACGAGCCCACGACTGGTCTTGATCCCATCATGGCAGACGTAATTAACGACCTCATCATTCAATGCTCAAAAGAGCTCAATCTTACCACCATGACCATCACGCATGACATGGCAAGCGCGAGTAAGATCGCTAATCGCATTGCCATGATTTACGAGGGGAAAATTATCTGGGAAGGCCGCGCCCAGGAAATTTACCACAGCAAAAACCCCTATGTAGATCAGTTTGTGCATGGCCGCGCTCACGGCCCTATTACGGACGGCAAATAGATTTTTCAGAATTTATAAAAATCAATATCTTGGCTGTATGGATGGTATAGGGTACTTGCACTTCCCGCATCACTCGTTATAAGTAGCGAATGAGTGGCGGGTTTCTATCGCTTTCCTCTAATGAATCAATAGTTTGGCACCCCAGCCAACCGCTTCAGAAACAGAACATACAGGTATCGCATGAACCCCATTAAGTGGCCGCTGTGGCAACAAGTTCTTCTCTCCATGTTTATCGGCGTGTTGGTGGGGTATTTCTTCAAGATGGAAATTGCCGCTGGCAATATGACCGTCGAACAAGCGGCCATGTTCAAGCCACTGGGCACGTTGTTTATCACGCTCGTTAAAATGGTGGTGGTGCCGCTGGTGTTTTTTGCGCTCATTTACGGCATTACCAATCTTGGCGAAGGTCAGAACTTCTCGCGTATTGCTACGAAATCTATCTTTACTTTCTTGCTTACTGCCTGCTTTGCGGTCGTAATTGGCTTGATTACGGGGCATCTATTCTCTCCAGGCAAAGGCCTTTCCATTGATCTGAGTACGTTTGCGGCCAATATCCCTGAACAAGCACATCACACCACGGTTTCTTTGGGTGGATTGCTCATGGGTTTTGTGCCCGATAACGCGATTGGCGCAATGGCGGCGGGCAATATATTACAAGTGGTGGTGTTCTCGCTTTTTGTCGGCTTCACCCTCAACATGCTGCGCGACAAATGCCAGAACGTGATCGCACTCACGCATGAAATGGCACATCTGACCTTCAAAATGATTGAGTTGATTGTAAAGCTTTCACCACTCGGCGTGTTTGGTTTTATCTCGTGGGTGGTGGGCACGCAAGGGCTCGATGTGCTTCAGGCATTAGGCGTTTTGGTGCTGGCTGTGCTGGCTGCATGCATCGCGCAATATCTCATTTTTGGTATCTTGATTTTGGTGTTTGGCCGTGTTTCTCCCCTGCCATTCTACAAAAAAATGATCGAGCCACAGACAATGGCTTTCTCCACCAGCTCTTCCAAAGCAGCACTAACTACTACTATGCGCGTGCTGCATGAAAAAATGGGCGTATCGCGCTCCAGCACCAACTTTGTGCTGCCGCTCGGCGCTTCGATTAATATGGACGGCACCGCCATTTATCTCGGCATTTGCGCCGTTTTCACTGCACAAGTATTTGGCATTGCATTAGAATGGCACCACTACCTCACTCTGATTCTCACCTGCACCATCGCCTCGATTGGTGCAGCAGGTATCCCTAGCGGCTCGCTCATTTTCATGGGCATGGTGCTTTCCAGCGTTGGCCTGCCGATTGAAACCATCGGACTCATCATGGGCATCGACCGTATCTTAGACATGTTGCGTACCACGATTAATATCACCGGTGATGCAAGTATTACGCTGATTATCGACAGCACCGAAGGCACGCTCGATAAAGAAACCTATTACAGCTAGTTTCATGCGCGCAGAAACCACTCGCCGCCTTCTTGCTGTCGTTTTTCTTGAAGGCTATGTGGTACTGGCCGCGGAGCTTCTCGCCATTCGTTTACTTGTGCCTTTTGTAGGAAGCGGCACAGAAATTGTTTCGATTATTATTAGCGCTGTCCTTTTACCGCTAGCACTTGGCTATCATTCGGGCGGCACCGCGCGGGAACGATTGCGAGCAAAAGTGGCGCAGTATCCAAAGCGCACGCAACCACGCACCTTGCGCCAGCTTCTGCTGCGCAATGCCCTCACCTCATTATTTGTTTTGGGCATGGGGCTTTCCTATGTCGTACTCGAAGGAATTTTTGCCGCATTAGATTTAGTGGGTATTGAAAATAGACTTCTGCTCACAACGATTTATGCAACTATTTTTCTTGCGCCGCCCACCTATTTGCTTGGGCAAACTGTGCCTATTGTCAGCCATTATTTCATGCATGCGCGCAGTGAAAAAATTACCTCGCGTATGTTGTTCTTTTCAACAACTGGTTCATTACTTGGCTCGATTTTTAGTACGCTTATTTTGATGGCGTGGCTGGGTGTGCATTGGACGGCTGCTATCACCTGCGCCTTACTGGCACTTTTAATGCTGATTCTTGCGCGCCGCTGGTGGGACGTGGACGGTCTTTTTGCACTGATATTTCTGGCCATTCCTGTGGCACTAAACAGCCCAGCAGTGATCGAGCCATTCAAAATTATTTCAGCCAATGCCTACAATACCGCTGCCTTGAGAGAAGACGAGAAAGGCATTCATCTAATTCTTAATCGTTCGGCCTCCTCTGGCCTATCAAAAGACACCCAAGCCCCTTATGTCTATGCCCAGCGCTTGGAAGATTTACTTCTCAAGCCTCTGCCCACGGAGGCGGCGCCCAAACGCATTTTAGTGCTGGGAGCTGGCGGCTTTACCTTTGGCCTCAAAGACAAGAAAAACGAATATACCTTTGTGGATATCGACCCTGATCTAAAAGCAGTCGCAGAGAAGCATTTTTTGCCGGAAGCCTTAAGTGACAACAAAAAATTCGTGCCAGTGTCGGCGCGGGCGTTTCTTAATAACGCTCCGAAAGAATATTACGATATTATCCTGATAGATGCCTATACCAACGTGATGACGATTCCAACAGAGATGGTCACAC
This sequence comes from Alphaproteobacteria bacterium, assembly GCA_027485005.1. Taxonomy (GTDB): domain Bacteria; phylum Pseudomonadota; class Alphaproteobacteria; order Rickettsiales; family JAIXRX01; genus JAIXRX01. The sequence goes on along the minus strand of JAIXRX010000124.1, from coordinate 208 downwards.
GCGAGTTTATGCTGGGGGTCAAGCAAGTGCTGGCACCCCATGGTGTGTTGGTTTCCAATGCCATCGGCACCGCCAACTTCACGGATAAGTTTACGGTGCGCTACACGAACAGTTTTGCTTCCGTATTCCCTGTTTTCTCGCGGGAAGTGCTAGACAGCAATATTCCTAATAAACTGGATACACAGCATGCTTGGAAACATGCTGAAAG
>JAIXRX010000084.1 GCA_027485005.1 Alphaproteobacteria bacterium | reverse complement strand
ATGGGCTTTGGGCACCGCGTGTATAAAAACTATGACCCACGCGCCAAAGTATTGCGTGAAGCCTGCTACGACGTGCTTTCAGAACTGGGTAAATTGAACGACCCACAACTGAAAATCGCGATGGAACTTGAGAAAATTGCACTCGAAGATGATTACTTTGTACAGCGCAAACTCTATCCGAATGTGGATTTCTATTCTGGTCTGATTTATCGTGCGCTTGGCATTCCAACCGCCATGTTCACCGCGATGTTTGCCATCGGCCGTACCGCCGGTTGGTGTGCACAATGGCGCGAGATGATCGAAGATCCAGAACAACGCATTGGCCGCCCTCGTCAGCTTTACACTGGCCCAGATTCGCGTCCATTTGTGCCCGTTGAAAAACGCTAAACTATTATTGAGGAAAAAATGCTCGACCCATTTGTGAATTTATTTTCCAACCTCATCCAGCTTTACATCTGGGTGTTGATTATCTGGACCGTGCTTAGCATGCTGATTTCATTTGAAATTGTGAACCGTCATCAGCAGCTCGTTTGGCGTATTGAATATGCGCTGAACAAGCTGGTGGAGCCAGCTTTGCGCCCTATCCGCAAATATATGCCAGACCTTGGTGGCATTGATTTGTCGCCAGTGGTGTTGATTCTGGGATTAAATTTTCTGGATAGTTTGCTGCGTCATTATCTATTCGGTTTGTAGGCGTTTTTGTGTCGGAACTTTATTTCCAAACACATATTTTTACTTGCACCAATAGCAAAGACGAAAGCAAGCAATGCTGCGCGAATGCAGGTGCGGAAGCGGTGTGGTCTTACTTAAAAAAACGTGCGAAAGCGCTGGGCTTGCCCAGCACCCGCGTCAGCCGTTCGGGGTGCCTTGGCCGCTGCGCGGAAGGGCCCGTCACGGTCATCTACCCTTCGGGTGAATGGGTGCGGTTGATGAATGAGGACGATGCGGAAAGCTTGCTGCAAGCTTTGCTACAAAATACCCCCATCCCTTTGCATCTGCGGGCATAGCCCATCAGGCAAAGGAAAAGGGCGGGGAATTTCTTCCTCGCCCTTCTTTTTAGTCTTCTACAAGACTATCCCTCAAGAACCTCCCCTCTCAGCACTTTTATGAGGAGATTTTGAAAGTGACTGATTCGATTTCCCACAAGCCTTTCAAGGCACATGCGGAAAAACTTCACCTCATCACCTGAAGAGAGCAGATAATCCTCCCTCCTCAAATCGACTAACTCCTCTTCTGTTAAGGCAATTGGCCCTTCATAAAGATTAGAGTCTTGAGATTCTTGTACAGCCTCTTTTACAGAGGGCAATAAAAGACTCCAAACGAGTGACTCTATTACTCGTTGTACGAACGGGTTTCCCATTTCCCATGCTTCGGATGAGATGTATCGTCCATCCACTTCAACCAGCATGTTTTCACGGGGAAAGTCATATGTGATAGTAACCACATATGTTGGTGTTTGATTGGGCATATTAAAAAAATTTAGGCGTTTAGAAAAAATCGCACTCATAAGAACGCGTCTCAAAGTGCTAGCCCGTTTTGGGCGAAACCAATAACTATTGGTCAATAAAATCCATGATACTCTAGCAAAAGAATATGACAATTTAATGACGTAAATAAACGTTTCTTTCATTCCCGCGAAAGCGGGAATCCATGTTACCACCGTCCCCAGCCTAGAGATGGATTCCCGCTTTCGCGGGAATGACGAGTAAATACAAAAAAGCCCTCTCAGATTTCCGAGAGGACTTTTTTACTTCTTACGCGTCACACGTCACCGGTCACGCGTCACGCATTAATGCATGAGCGTCAACACATCCACCGCTGGTACGAATTTCTCGCCCAATGCTTCAGCCACGGCTTGGCAAGTGATTTTACCTTGCGCCACGTTCAAGCCGTTGCGGAAATGCGGATCGTCACCCAATGCTTTACGCACACCTTTGTTCGCCAGCGCAATGGTGTAACCCAGTGTGGCGTTTTCCAGCGCGAGAGTTGAAGTGCGCGCCACAGCGCCTGGCATGTTGGCCACGCAGTAATGCACAATCTCATCCACAATATAAGTTGGTTCGGCATGGGTCGTCGCATGGCTGGTTTCAAAGCAACCGCCTTGGTCAATCGCCACGTCCACAAGCACGCTGCCGCGCTTCATTTTTTTCAGCATTTCGCGCGTCACCAATTTTGGCGCTGCAGCGCCCGGAATCAATACGCCACCAATCACGAGATCTGCTTCGCATACTTCGCGTTCAATGTTTTCACGGGTGGAGTAAACGGTGTTCAAACGGCTGCCGAACATCCAATCCAATTCGCGCAAGCGCTTCATCGAACGGTCGATGATGGTCACATTCGCGCCCATGCCTTCGGCCAGAATCGCGGCATTCGTGCCCACAATACCGCCACCAATAATCACGATTTTAGCAGCAGGCACACCCGCTACCCCGCTGAGCAACACGCCGCTGCCACCTTGTGCTTTTTCGAGCGCATGCGCGCCCGCTTGAATCGACAAACGGCCAGCCACTTCCGACATTGGCGAAAGCAATGGCAAAGAACCATCCATCGCGGTCACGGTTTCAAACGCAATCGCGGTCACGCCGCTTTTCATCAGCGCTTTGGTTTGCTCTGGGTCTGGTGCCAAGTGCAAATAGCAGAACAATACTTGGTCTGGGCGCAGCATCGCGCATTCTGCTGGCTGTGGCTCTTTCACTTTCACCACGAGTTCTGCTTT
>JAIXRX010000055.1 GCA_027485005.1 Alphaproteobacteria bacterium | reverse complement strand
GTGGATGGCACATGCGGCCCACGGCATAAATCGATAAAAGCGTCATCCCCGCTGCCTTGGCGGTAGAGAGAAATCTTGCCCGCTTCCGTCGTGTCATGCGCGGCGGCAGAACGAATAATGTCCGCTTTGTAGGTTTCCCCACGTTTTTCAAACATGGCAATCGCGGCGTCGCGCTCCCACATTTCACGCTGCACGGGCAAATTGCGGTCCATAATCTCGCGCATTTTGGCTTCAATCCGCTCAAAATCTTCGGACGAAATGGTCACGTCCGATTCCACGTCATAGTAAAAACCGGTGTCAATCGTAGGTCCTATAGCCAGTTTTGCACTTGGGAAAAGTTCTTTTATCGCCAATGCCAGCACTTGGGCGGCAATCGTGTGGCGCATAATGTCCAAGCCTTCTTCTTGCTTAGGCGTCAGAATTTCAAGCTTCGCGTCGGCGGTAATCGGCAGATAAATGTCGCGTTGTTCGCCGTCCACCTTCATACCAAGGGCGGCTTTGGCAAGGCCAGCGCCGATGCTTAAAGCTACGTCTGCGCCAGTGGGCGTCCCCTCATATTGGCGTGAGGAACCGTCGGGTAATGTAATCGAGATCATGAGAAAATAGCTAGGCTGCCGCTATAAAAAGCAGAAATACGAGCAATATAAAATGTCGTCACGCGATGGGCAGCCATTCAATGAGAGGTTAATTTCCCCATCAACCTAGCGTTTTTCAAGGGTTTGGTCAAGGGATTCACAGCATCATAGATAAATTCTAATATGTCAGAACCGAACAGATCACTTGAAGTCGATACCATGACCGAGTTCGTCCTTAATACGATGATGAGCGCTTTTCTCAACAAACTCGCCCTCAACAATTTTACCCGAAAGAGTGATTTGTATATTCGGATTTTTTATAACTTTTTCAAAGACCGCTTGTCCTGATGGCTTTGATTTCTTAAAAATTTTCTGATCAAGTAGATTACCCAAGGCTTTTTGAGCAATGCCAATAGGGATGCCCTCTTCCTCATCTCTTTCGAGTACAAAACTTATACAAGGTTCAGAATGCGTGTTGCCGTCTTCTTGATAGCTCACATTTCCTAATTTTATAATGCAATTATCAACTTTTTCTGACGCCGTATCAACTTTTTCTGACGCCGTAATATAACCACTCTTTACAGGATAAAAACGCTCAAACTCCTCATGTAGTTTGGCCATTGGAATATTTTTTGCATGCACATTTTTCTCATGCGCCAGCATAAAACTCAAAAAAAGATCCGAAACAGAAATAACAGGCGCTTCACAATCGTCATCTGCTAATTCAAACGCACGCTTCACCAACCGAGCCCAATTTTTAGGTGAACGATTATCTTTTGTTTTATTTTGCTCAGCCGCCCATTCCTGATGAGACGCCATAATATGCTCAGCTGATATGTTCTTATCCGTATATAAACCTGCCTTATAGTTTGTCCGAAAAGCCGACCAGTGATTTGATATAGCTTCAATATTCATATCAATATTGGGAGCATTATTGTATGTTTCAAACCCAGCCACCTCTGCCAGTCGCTCAAACATTAACCGCGCTGCAGAGGAAGAGCCACGACTAAATGGCATAATCTGACTAAACAAATAATAACAATGTAGAGCGGCATCTTCCTTGGTTTGACCTTGCTCTAATGGCTTTTTTCCAATCGCCTGCTCATAGTTTTTTGCCAAAAGATTCATCGCACGATGATAATTGGCTTTATCATACTCATCGTTAGTTTCAGGAGCAAGGCAATGATAGAGATACAGCGAACCAGTCTCTGAATTTTCAGCACCTTGTTGAAACGCATAATGATCTAAAAATGAGGGACTCTCAGGCTTAGCACCATTACGAATAACTCGACTGAGTTCTAAAGGCGGATCAACACTATCGTCAAAATATTCTCGCTGCCATTCAACCGCCCTATGGGTATGATCTGGCAAATCCTTTGCATATTGTTTTTCAATAATGCGCTGGGCACAACTCAAATAGTTATAAGCGCCATTAAGTGATGTATTCATTGGAAATTTGCGTATTTCACCAAATCCATCATCGTCTGATGCAATGATCTTTACCGCCTCTGAAAGCTGTTTCATAAAATCGTCGAAATGATCTGGTATGGGCTGCCCCGAAAGAGAATCCAACACCGACTGACACCGATCAGGAAAATCTAATCGGTGAATATACTCCGGAATTCGGACAATAAAATGAGAGTGCTTATCTTCCATGCCATAAGCTTAGCGTTTTTTATTTAATATTTTCTTAATTTCTCTTCGCATCCTATGCGGCAAAAAGCTTTTTCTTAAAGCCAGAAACGGGCAATATTCAAAAATAAAGGCCACCCACAGTGGGTGACCTTTATTTGAGATGAAAGACTTTTTTTAAACAGCCTCAATTCTGGATTCAATAAAATTTGTCCAAGAAAAAATGGACAAATATTTGTACCCAGACATCATAATCCATATCGCTAAAGCGGTTCCCATAGGGATTATGTATAGTCCTCCTAACAAGAAACCTATATTAAATTTTAGGATTCCAATTAGTCCCCAGAATGCTAAGGAAAAAAGAACTATAAAAATGAAAGTTGCGATACTTTCATGTTGGCTTAGCGGCTTCATTTTGTAGCCGGCTACGCCCAGCATTTCCCATCTGGTTTCCACCAAATGGTGGTGGAAAAACGATATTAAGACACTTGTGGATAATATCCCCAAGAGCAATATCGAAAAAAATACATCTGCCGCTTGAAATCCAAGCACAGTGTGCTTGAACCAGATGGCGTTCGTTAGTAGTGTTCCCAACACTACTGTTAAGGCTACATTAAAGCCCGTTAACAACATGGCAATCGCTTGCCCTTTAGCATTTTTTTTCATTGTGTTTTGTTTTGTGCCGCAGGTGTTTCCCTTGGCGTTATGTGCAAAATTGCAAAAAAGAGAATACACACACCAATACCATAGAACAAATGAAGCTTTTATGACAAGGTCGCAAAAAGCTTTTTCTTAAAGCTAGAAACGGGCAATATTCAAAAATAAAGGCCACCCACAGTGGGTGACCTTAGAGGTTATTTGGTTTATGCCCATCTTTTGGTTATGCCCATCTAAAGAAAAATAGATAGATAAACTGATAGCACCCCGCGAGGAACACTATCATACAAGGGACTTGTACTTGTTGGGCTCCCCTACCGCCGTCATTGCTACCAGCGAACATGCATAATGCCGCAATTACAAAACCGTCAGCGACGGCGTTTGTGTGTGGTCCAGCACTGTAGCCAGCCCAAATAATACAACCGCCAATACCCAAGGCAACTAAAAGTGCCCAGCCATTAGTTTCTCTAATGGCATCAATAAGATCTTCGAAGAACTCCATTTTGTTATTTTTTTATGTGAGTACTAATTTAACCCCTTTATTCTAACACCCAATTATTAACATTTTATAAAAATGCCGCAAAAACCTTCTTCTCAAAGCCAGAAAACGGCAGATTCTGTCGTTCGTCGGCGTTTATCCATTGTAGTGGCGTGGGCAGGTTGATTTTTTGGGGCAGCACCACATGCACCAATTGCGCGCGGCGTTCAAAATGGCTGTAAATCTGCCTAATTTCGCCTTTCATCTGCGTTTTCTTAAAGCGCATTCCCTGCCAGCTTTTCGTCCCCGCCTCTAGCTCCACAAACTGCCATAACCCACCCAACAGCGCACTTTCACGCGGCTGCATCGCCACATGCCCATGCCATTCCAGCACCAAAACCACCTGTTCGCGCACGGGCAGCGCCGCCTTTTTTAGCTTTAGCTTAGCTGTGGGGTAATTTTCTGGCGCGCCCTTCCCTGCGCAATGGCTTTCCAGCGGGCAAGCCTTGCAATCGGGTGCTTTTGGCGTGCAGATGCTCGCACCAATATCCATCATCGCCTGATTATAATTGAATGAATGTTCAGCATTTTTTGGGGTGAGGTTTTGCGCCGCTTCCCACATGTTTTTTTCCTTCGGCATCTCCACCCAGCCCAACAATCGCGCCAGCACGCGCTTCACATTTGCTTCCACCACAGGCACGCTGGCACCATAGGCAAAGCAAGCCAACGCATGCGCTGTGTTGCGGCCAATGCCGGGCAGCGCTATCAACGCCTCCACATCGCGTGGCAACTGCCCACCATGCTGGGCAACCACCGCTTTGGCGGCCTCATGTACAAACCCCGCACGGCGGTAATAGCCCAAGCCTTCCCACGCTTTGAGCACTTTTTCTCGCGGCGCTTTGGCCAGCGCTTCAATTGTCGGGAATGTCTCCAAAAACGGAAAATAAAAACGCTCCAACACGGTTTTCACCTGTGTTTGCTGCAACATCACTTCACTCAGATAAATATGATAGGCGTCGCGCGTGGTGCGCCATGGCAGCGTCTTTCGCCCATGCACCTCATACCAACGCAGCACATCGCGATGATATTTTTTTACGTCAAAAAGTTGAGCATCGTGCTTGGTTTTCATGTTGTAATGGTTCTAAATGTTCGTTAGGTTGCGCGCAATCAAATTCAGCTTTTTGGAGTGCCCCTATGTCTTCGACCCCCGCCGTTAAAAATATCGCACCTGATAATGTTAGCACTGGCAATATTGTTGGCTCTCGCAAGGCGTATGTGGCGAGCCCGCGCAACGAAAGTATTAAAGTGCCATTGCGTGAAATCGTGCTCTCTGAAAAAGCAGGCGAGCCGAATTTATACGTCTATGACACCTCTGGCCCCTACACCGACGCCAATGCAAAAATCAATATCCGCGAGGGTTTGCCTGAGCTTCGCGCGCAGTGGATTCACGCCCGCGGCGATGTAGAAGAAGTGCCCGCGCGTGAAGTAACATTGGCGGACAACGGCTTTAAGGTTAACGGCCAAAGCCAAGGCGTGCCTGCCAAACTGGCGGAAATGTTCCCGAACACCAAAAAAACCGTGCTGCGCGCGAAGGCTGGCGGCAATGTGTCGCAAATGTATTATGCGAAAAAAGGCATCGTGACGCCAGAGATGGAATATATCGCGGTGCGCGAGAATGAGGGGCGCTTAGAAGCATGGGAAGCGGCTAAAGGCGGTGAGCATTTTGGGGCGAATTTACCCAACCTCATCACGCCTGAATTTGTGCGTGACGAAGTCGCCGCAGGCCGTGCGATTATCCCTGCCAACATCAACCACCCAGAAATCGAACCGATGATTATTGGTCGTAATTTCAAAGTGAAAATCAATGCGAATATCGGCAACTCTGCCGTCACCTCTTCAATTGCCGAAGAAGTTGAAAAAATGGTGTGGTCGATCCGTTGGGGCGGTGACACAGTGATGGATCTTTCGACTGGCCAGAATATCCACAACATCCGCGAATGGATTATCCGCAATGCCCCGGTGCCAATTGGTACGGTGCCGATTTACCAAGCACTTGAAAAAGTGGGCGGCGTGGTCGAAGACCTCACATGGGAAATCTACCGCGACACCTTGATTGAACAAGCCGAGCAAGGTGTGGATTACTTCACCATCCATGCGGGCGTGCGCTTACCGTTCATTCCACTTACTGAAAAACGCACCACGGGGATTGTGTCGCGCGGTGGTTCGATTCACGCCAAATGGTGCATGGCGCATCACCAAGAAAACTTTACCTACACGCATTTTGAAGAGATTTGCGAAATCATGAAAGCCTATGACGTAAGCTTCTCACTCGGTGATGGCTTGCGCCCAGGTTCCATTGCGGATGCTAATGACGCCGCGCAATTTGCGGAGCTGAAAACCTTGGGTGAACTCACCAAAATCGCATGGAAACATGACGTGCAGGTGATGATTGAAGGCCCCGGCCATGTGCCCATGCACTTGATTAAAGAGAATATGGAAAAGCAACTCGAGGCTTGCTCGGAAGCACCATTCTATACGCTTGGCCCACTCACGACGGACATTGCACCGGGTTACGACCACATCACTTCCGCCATAGGTGCCGCGATGATTGGTTGGTTCGGCACCGCGATGTTGTGCTATGTAACGCCGAAGGAGCATTTAGGGCTGCCAAACCGTGACGACGTGAAAACGGGCGTGATTACATACAAAATCGCGGCACACGCAGCAGACCTTGCCAAAGGCCACCCAGCAGCACAAAAACGTGACGATGCGCTTTCTCGTGCGCGTTTCGATTTCCGTTGGGAAGACCAGTTCAATCTGTCCCTCGACCCTGACACCGCGCGTGAATTCCACGACGAAACCCTGCCAGCCGACGGCGCAAAAGTGGCGCATTTCTGCTCCATGTGCGGGCCAAAATTCTGCTCGATGAAAATCACGCAGGACGTGCGCGACTTTGCCAAAACAGATTTTGGCAAACAAGTGGCGGCCAGCGCAGAAGCGCAACTTGCGGCAGAGCAAGGCATGCAAAAAATGGCGGATAAATTCAACGCTGAAGGCGGTGAATTATATCAAAAAGTAGCCTCTTAATTCTATGTCGCTCCAGCACATCCTCCTCGCTATTTTGGTGTGTGCGTGCTGGGGCGGCAATTTTATTGCGGCTAAAATTGGCATGGAACAATTCCCGCCATTTTTGTTTTCAGCCTTGCGCTTTGGCGCAGTAGGCTTGATTCTTACGCCATTTGTGCAGCGCCCACAAACCCCACAGCAATGGAAAGACATTGCGCTGCTATCCTTTGTGCTTGGCACCTGCCATTTTGCTTTTGCCATTTCGGGTTTGCATTTTGGGCTGGATATCGCCACCTCCGTCATCACCACGCAGCTGGGCACCCCCTTTGCCTGCGCTCTTGGTGCGATTTTCCTCAACGACAAACTCGGCCCATGGCGTACACTCGGCCTCATGATTGCCTTTATCGGGATTATTGTCGTTGTCGGCACACCGAATGTGAGCGCCAATTACACAGGATTTTTGCTGGTGCTATTTGCTGCGCTTGCTTTTGGTATCGCCACCATCATGATGAAACGCATGCAGGGCTTTCCCATCATGTCACTCGTCGGCTGGATGGGCTTGCTCAGCGCCCCACAAATTCTTCTGCTGTCCTTTTTGTTTGAAGACCAACAACTCGCCCGCATCCTTGAAACACCGCTTCTTCCCGTCCTTTGCGTGGGTTACTCCGTATTTCTTTCCACGCTTATTGGCTATAGCGGCTGGTATTATCTGCTCAAAAAATACGATGTGAGCTTGGTCACGCCTTTCTCGCTGCTCGTGCCAATTTTCGGTATCAGCCTTAGCCAGCTTGTGTTCCACAACGAACCTCTCAGCACGCAAACACTCATTGGCGGCTTCATCACCATCATCGGCGTGGGCATTATCATCATTCGTCGTCCACGCACTGCGGAGCTTGGCTAATGCAGATTCATCCGTCTCCCTCCCCGAATTTTGACAGCCGCAACGGCACGCCCATTTCCATGCTGGTGCTGCATTATACTGGCATGCCAGACGTGGATGCTGCACGCGAACGCATGTGCAATGAGTCCGCCAAAGTCAGCGCGCATTATCTGGTGGAAGAAGACGGCAAAATCTGGCAACTGGTAGAAGAAGAGCAGCGCGCATGGCATGCGGGCATTAGCTTTTGGCGCGGCCTACAAAATGTGAATGCCAATTCGATCGGCATTGAAATTCAAAACCCCGGCCATGAGTGGGGCTACCGCGCCTTTCCGGATGCACAGATGGATGCAGTCAAAGCATTATGCTTGGAAATTCTAAAGCGCCATCCGCTTATCACGCCTGTCAATGTCGTCGCGCATGCGGACATTGCGCCTGCCCGCAAAGACGACCCAGGCGAGCTTTTCCCATGGGCGGATTTCGCAGCAAACGGCATTGGCGTGTTCCCGCAATTTACAGCGCTAGACATCAGTACCACGGCGGCACAGCGCGAGGAATGGAATCTGCCCCCCACCATCCAAATCGGTGACGAACATAATGGCGTAAAGCTGCTGCAACGCGACCTTGCGCGCTATGGCTACATGATACAAGAGGACGGTGTTTTTGACGCGGTGACGATGCGCGTCGTCACCGCGTTTCAGCGCCATTTCCGCCCAGCGCTTGTAAATGGCGAATGGGATAATGAGTGCGAAACCGCGCTACAATGGCTGCTTAAGAACTATTCTTAAGTTGCGCCCGCTATCGCGGCTTCCTGCCGCTCACATGGCGCTTTGCTCAAGGCTGATTCGGCCTACTGGCCTCACATATCCCCCCACTTATCATTCTTTCGAAGGCAAGAATCTATCTCGTAAATATTCGCCAAAACAAAAAAATGCAAAAAACTCTCAACCGTCATTAAACTGTCATCAAATTTTGATAAGCTGCGCGGGTTATTGATGAACAATAATAATTAAATCAATTGGCGCCTCAAAACGCCTTCATCTAAATTTTCAAAATAAATGAAGAAACTCATGTTTTTTCTGGCGTTGAGCTTCCTTATTGGAAGTTCCGCTTGGGCACAAAAAGACCGTGCCCACAACCAACTCGATTCACTTGTGAAGGTCTATGCCAGTAATGGCAAACTCCCACATGTGAGCAAAAAGTTGGAGGGCTTTGCGTCAAATTCTGTGCAGGTGGCGTCTGTTAAAGACACCATTAACATGGGTCAAAAGGCGTGGTTGATACGCCTTTCCATCCCTACCACACAGGAGGGCAACAGCATCCCTCCCGCTATTCGTATTACGCCCGGTTTAGGCTGGTGCGAAATAGTGTGGAATACCACCAGCTATGAGATTGTTCCCTGGACAATCGCTGGCGGAGTTCT
>JAIXRX010000006.1 GCA_027485005.1 Alphaproteobacteria bacterium | reverse complement strand
GTGGCAGGCAAGGCCTGACGCCACTCTTGCACCGACAAAGAAAGACGCGTTGCGCCTTGTGTCATACTCACCCCAAATACTGCAGATTGCTGTTTTTATTTGGAATTCTTATACACCGATTCCAAACCTTCTGGCAAGGCGTAGGCCCATTTGGTAATGGTGCCTGCCCCCAAACAGACCACAATGTCTTTCGGCTGTGCCAACTCGGCGACGATGCGCGGTAAATCCGCCGGGTCTGGCAGCTCCACCACCTGACGATGGCCAGCACGGCGCAAGCCGTCTGCCAGCCCTTGTTTATCCGCACCTTCAATCGGGCTTTCACCCGCTGCATAAACGTCCGCCACCACCACCGCGTCGGCGTCATTGAAACAGGTGCAGAAATCTTCAAACAAACTATGCAAACGCGTGTAGCGATGTGGCTGCACCACCGCCACCACTTTGCCGCCGCGCGCATTCGCCACTTGACGTGCCGAACCAAGCGTGGCCGAAATTTCTGCAGGGTGATGACCATAATCATCAATCACCAACACCTCATTCACCTCGCCTGTTTTGGTGAAGCGGCGTTTGACGCCTTCAAAACTAGCAAGCCCGCGTGCAATCGCTTCAGGCGTAATTTGCAAAGCCAAGCCCACCGCAATCGCCGCCAAAGAATTGCGCACATTGTGCAAGCCATGCATCGGCAAGAAAATATCCATCGCCAGTGGCGCGTCTTCGAGCGCGCGGCCAATCGCTTCAGGAGCAACCAACACACGGAAACGCTGGCCGTCGGCGTCTTGTTTAATCTCGGTGGCGCGCACTTGCGCTTGCGGGCTGGTGCCGTAAGAAATCAAGCGGCGGTCTTGCACTTTAGCCATGAGCTGCTGCACTTCTGGATGATCCAAACACACCACACCTACGCCATAAAATGGCAGCTTCTCGATGAATTGCAAAAAGGCCGCGCGCACCGCGTCAAAATTGCCGTAGAAATCTAAATGCTCAGGGTCGATATTGGTGATGATAGCCACGGTGGATGGCAAGCGAATGAAGGTGCCGTCCGATTCGTCAGCTTCCACCACCATCCATTCGCCACTGCCCAAACGCGCATTGGTGCCATAGGAATTGATGATGCCGCCATTGATGGTCGTTGGCGCAAGGCCGCCTGCTTCCAAAATGACCGAAGTGAGCGACGTAGTGGTGGTTTTGCCATGCGTGCCTGCCACGGCCACACATAATTTCAAACGCATCAACTCCGCGAGCATTTCTGCGCGGCGCACAATCGGCACGCGGCGCGTGCGCGCGGCCACCACTTCGGGATTATCCGCTTTCACGGCGGACGAAATCACAACAACCGCGGCTTGATCCACATGCGCGCCTTCATGACCAATAAACACTTTCACGCCTTGTTTTTCCAAGCGCTCGGTATTGTAGCTTGCTGAGGCGTCAGAACCCTGCACCGCATAACCAAGATTATGCAAAATTTCGGCAATCCCGCTCATACCAATACCGCCAATCCCCACAAAATGGATAGGCCCCATGGCTTGCGGAAACGGGCGCTGAACCGGCAACGGAAGGGCTTTAGAAAGATGCGACGCAGATAAAGGCAACACGACAGAACTCACGAAATAAACTCCTTATATTTTTGAAAACGGGGATTGCCCCTGCGATAATTGTTGCACAAGCTTTGCCAAGGTTTCCGTGGCTTGCAAACTTCCCACCGACATGGCCGCCCGCGCGGCATTGGCAAGGCTTTCTGGCAAATGCAAAAAGGATTCGATGCGTGCCGAAACAGCCGCCGCCGTAAAGCCTGCCTGCGGCATTAGCCATGCACCACCAGCGCTGTCCACGGCAAGTGCATTAGCCGTTTGATGATTATCGGCGGATGATGGAAGCGGCACTAAAATACTTGGCCGACCCGCCACGGTGAGCTCCGACACAGTGGAAGCGCCCGAGCGCGAAATCACCAAATGCGCCGCGGCTAAACGCGCAGGAATATCGGTAAAGAATGAGGCAATATCTACATGCATATTCAGCGCTTCATAGGCCGCGCGGGTGGCTTCCACATCGTCTTTTCGGCATTGTTGGTCAATACGCACACGGTCACGCAGATTCTTTGGCAAAGCGGCCATGGCAGCCGGCATAATCTGGCTGAAAATACTGGCACCTTGGCTACCACCAAGCACCAGAATGCGCATCACACCGTCGGCGTCCAGCATAGGGTAAGGAACCTCATGCAAAGCACGCACACCCGAACGCACAGGGTTGCCGGTGAAGATAATTTTCGATTGATCTGGCGCAGGCACTAAGCCCACTTTTTCAAAGGAGGTGGCAATCACATCCACCTTGCGCGCGAGAATACGATTAGCGCGGCCAAGCACGGCATTTTGTTCGTGAATAACGGTATGAATGCCCAGCAAGCTGGCTGCATACATGGTAGGAAACGACGGATAGCCACCAAACCCCACCACCACTTTGGGTTTCAGCTGGCGTAAGATCAGCAGCGCTTGCAGCACGCCAATGCCAACATCCATCACCGCTTTAATTTTATTGAGCAAGCCAGCCTTCAGCCCGCCTGCACGAATCATATACACATTCACACTCGGAAAATGGCCGTGATACTGTGCAAAACGCTGGTCAGTGATGAGTGAAACGGATTGCCCTGCGCGCACTAAATGCTCGGCCAGTGCTTCCGCCGGAAAAATATGGCCGCCTGTGCCGCCAGCCGCCAGCACCACGCCACCTTGTTTAATCGGATGTAAAAGAGTATGTCCCATGCGTCATTCTTAGACGGCAGCACGCAATTATTCAAGCGCTGGCAATGGTTTTTCTAAAAGATACCCACAGTTTTTTTGCGCCCGCTTTAACGGTCATGTTGCTTGAGCCAATCACTGCTCACACCGTAGCGTTTGCGGGTGAGCCCCAGCATCATACCAACGCCGAGCGCAATCGCAATCAGCGACGAACCACCATAGCTGATAAAAGGCAGTGTCATACCTTTGGCAGGAAGCAAATTAACGGCCACGCCCATATTGATGATGGCTTGAATGCCGAATTGTGATGCCAACCCTGCGACAGCCAGCAAATGAAAACTGTCTTTCTCACGCGAGGCATGCAAACACATGCGCAGCACAAAAAAGGCAAATAGACCGATAATGAGCAAGCAGGCAAACATGCCCCACTCTTCTCCCGCTACCGCAAAAATAAAATCAGTGTGCGAATCAGGAAGTAATGCTTTGACTTTTCCTTCTCCTGGGCCTTGGCCAAAAATACCGCCATGTTTAAAGGCTTCCAGCGAGCGTTGGACTTGGTAATTATCTCCCGTGCTAGGGTCTAAGAAACGGTCGATCCGGTGACGCACATGCGACAAGAGAAAATATGCGCCGACAAAACCAAATACGCCGAGCAAGGCCATCCCCACCACAAAAATCAGCGGTACCCCCGCCAGAAAAAATTGAATCCCCCACACCGCAGTTACCACCAGCGTCATACCAAAATCGGGCTGCGTGATCAGCAACGTTGCTACCAAAAGATACAAACCGATCGCCACACGATAACTTGGAAATTCAGGCTGAGTCTGGCGCAAACTAAAAATCCACGCCATTAATACTGCTAAGGAAGGTTTCAAAAATTCGCTTGGTTGAACTGACATCCCTGCAATGTTCAGCCAGCGTTTAGCACCTTTTACCTCCGCACCCAAAAACGGCAAAAGCAGCATCAGCAAAATACTGCCGAGGGCGGCCAT
>JAIXRX010000131.1 GCA_027485005.1 Alphaproteobacteria bacterium | reverse complement strand
GAGCGCAACACATATTCTTGAATGGAGGCTTTGATCCACCACATGGCATAAGTGGCCAAGCGGAACCCTTTGTCTGGGTCAAATTTTTTCACGGCTTGCATCATGCCGATATTGCCTTCGCCAATCAGCTCGGCTAGTGGCAGGCCATAGCCGCGGTAACCCATGGCGATGCTTGCTACTAAACGTAAATGGGAAGTGACAAGGCGGTGCGCTGCTTCAGTGTCGCCGCTGGCTTGCAGGCGTTTGGCCAGCATGAATTCTTCTTCGGGAGTGAGCATCGGGTATTTACGAATTTCTTCCAGATAATGGCGCAGGCCATTGTCGGATGAAAGAATCGGGAGATTAGAAGCCATACTGCATCACTCCTTATGTTTGGGCAATTATTATATAGCAACGTTTAGAAAAATTACAAGTTGCGCAGAATATTTAGTAGCTCTTGCATGTCGTCGGGCAGGGGGGCTTCAAAACGCATTGGTTTTTTATCCCGCGGGTGAATGAAGCGTAGCTGCGCGGCATGCAACGCCTGACGCTGAAAACTGTCCAAAAATTCTTTGAGCGGAGCGGGCAACAGCGACGTATTTCGGCGTTTCACATACAGCGGGTCACCCAGCAATGGGTGGTTAATATGTTGAAAATGCACGCGAATCTGGTGGGTTCGACCAGTTTCCAGTTTGCATTCCACAAGGCTTGCCAGATTTTGAAAAGCCTCATGCACGCGGTAATGGGTGGTGGCGTCTTTGCCACCGCGCTCGACCACCGCCATTTTCTGGCGATTATTGGGGCTGCGGCCGACGGGCGCTGAAATGGTGCCGCTGGTGGGGGACGGAATGCCCCAGCATACGGCAAAATAACGACGCGAAAGTTTGCGTGATTCAAGCTGCTCACTTAAAAAACGATGCGCGACATCGTGCTTGGCGACCACTAACAAGCCGCTGGTTTCTTTGTCGATACGATGCACAATGCCGGGGCGCGCTACGCCGCCAATGCCAGACAAAGAATCCCCGCAATGAGCGAGCAGGCCATTAACTAAGGTGCCGTTGGGGTTGCCGGCGCCAGGGTGAACCGTGAGGCCAGCAGGTTTGTTGATGACTAGCAAATCCTCATCTTCATAGACAATGTTCAGGTCCATGGGTTGCGCCAGAATGTGAGTTGGCTCGGCTTCCGGGATGGTGAGTGTCACTTCCATCTCGGGCTTTATTTTGGCCGAACTGTCGGTGCAAATTTCTCCATTGATGGTCAGCTGGCCATCATTAATCAATTGTTGTGCGCGGCTGCGGGAAAGGTCTGGTGCTATCGCCGCCAGCCACTTATCAAGCCGTTCGCCAGCATCTTCTTCGGAGGTATTCCATGTTTGTGTATCCATTCCCCATCTATTTCACACAATTTCATCCACAGGAAGGGGTAAATTTTTCACAAAATCATAGCTCCAATGAAAAAAGTGCATGACAGCGCAATTTTTTTTGAGTATTTAAAAGGCTGAATTTTATTGTGAAATAGCCTTCACGGTAAAATTTCTCGTTTTTTTCTACATCCATTAACCAAAAATTAGGAAGTAGGGGGGTATAACGGGTGGTATGGCTCGAACAATGTAGTTCAATGGGTCATATAACAATAAGCGGAGCAAGTAGTTCCAAAAACGCAACTTCCATGTAGGAGATTTATCATGGCTAATTCTATTAACACTAACATTGCCGCGTTGACCGCACAGCAAAATATTGCTAATTCGTCCAACAGAGCAACCGCTTCGATCGCTCGTCTTTCTAGCGGTAACCGCATCGTTCGCGCAGCGGATGACGTGGCGGCACTATCAGCGGGTTCTTCACTCCGCACCAACGTAACCACGCTTCGTCGTGCATTGATCAACACCTCTCAGGGTTCTAGCTTGCTACAAGTAGCAGATGGTGCATTGGCTCAGGTGACTGAGATTCTGCAACGTCAAAAAGCAATCGCCGTGCAAGCGGGTGGTGGTTCATTGACCGATACTGAGCGTAGCTTCCTTAACCAAGAATTTTCAAACCTGACCTCAGAGATTGACCGTCTGGTAGACAATACGAACTTCAACGGTGTAAAACTGTTGGATGGCAGCTTGTCTGATGCTTCTTTGGGTTCTGCTGTGACTGATCAAGGTAAAAAAGCAAGTGCTTCTTTGACGCTTTCGGCTAACCTCGACGATGGTGAAACCATTATCTTGAATGGCGTTACTTTGACAGGTGAGACATTGCTTTCCGACGTTGGCGCTGGTGAATTCTACATCGGTTCTTCGGCGGCTGAAACGATTGATAACCTTGCAAATTTGCTCAATAATATAGAGACCAACAGCAACTTCACGGCAGCTAATAAATTGAAATTGTCTGAAGCAACTTATGAAGCGCAAGGTAATACACTGAAAATCACCTCTCGTGTGGGCGGTGAATTGGGCAGCAAATTTACCATTAACATGGCTGGTACTGGTGTTGATACTTTAGCAGAAGGTGGTGTTGGTGGTGGTTATGGCCAAGCATACATTACGATGTTTGGTACTGGCTTTGCGTCTGCCACCGCAACTATTTCATCTACAACCGCAGCGGCTGCTTTGCCGTTCGATCAGGATGAGAACGTGACGGCAACGATTGGCGGTGTGGCGTCTGTTATTTATACAGCGCCTGCGGCTAACTTCTCATTGACTGACTTAGTAAATGGCATCAATGCGAACAAAGCCAACACTGGTATTGCCGCTGAGTTGTTATTTGATCGCGCTACTTCTACCTACAACGTTCGTTTAAGCCATGAGCTTTACATCGACGCAACGGGTGACGTGACGCTTGCTTCAACGAACTATTCAGGCGGCACATACGCTTTGAGTGCAGCAACAACGACGGCGCAAAATGCTGTGTTTGCACTTGAAGGTGGTGCGAATAACGGCGTTGGGTTTGGTTCGATTTCCTCTGATGGTACCATCGGTGACGATGTATTGACGGGACAAGCGCAAACCAAAGCACGTGTTGTTATGTCATTCCCTGAAGTAGCGGATTCTGACATTGCTAACTCTACCAACTTTGGCACTCAAACCTATATCACGGTGGGTGGCCAAGATTTTGTATTTACGACGGCAGCTCTGGCTTCCAAGGCGTCTAACGAAATCAAGATTGGTGATACGTTGGAAGAAACCCTTAACAATGCGGTGAATACCATTAATTCATTCCGTGGTTTGGGCGCAACCAACTTCCAGTTGGATCAGATCAATGTGGTTCGTGAAGGTAATACATTGGTGTTTGAATCGAAAGATGCAAGCAACGTGTTGACCCTTGCTGGTGCTGACGCAACGGTTGCTATCAACCGCATCGCATCAACCACTAACTCTGGTAACTTGAACAACTCTGACACGGGTGGTATCGATGTTCGTGGGATTAGTAATTCAGACTTTATTGGTAAAATCCAAGGGTTTGATGCTACTTACGTTTCTAGCAACACCATCAATGCTTCGGTTAAAATTGGTGATTTCACCTACACAGCCCGCAGCTTGAACACCAACCCAACCTCTAACACCACTGTTCGTTTCTATTCAGATGATGTGTCTGGTAAAAATGGTGGTTATTTTGACCTGGAGCTTCAAGCTAACAAAGGTTCAACCGTTAGTGACGCAGCGGGTGCAAACACCTTTGCTGACCGTCTCGACACGGCATTGAGCAGCATGAACTTCTACCAAAAACGCGTTCTCGAAAGCTATGTGGGTAACACCGCAATCAGCACCGATGGCGTGGGTGTAACAGGTTCATTGGTTGGTACTTCTGTTAATGTTCAATTGGCAAACTTTGATAAAGTTTCTATCGGTGACATCAGCGTGAAAGCTCCTACGGGCAGCCTCACGAATGGTGAAATTTCATTGAACATCAATGGAACTCAATTCAAAGCCGCATCTAACATTGGCACCACACTCGGCGCTAATACCACGATTCGTCTGACGAGCGTGCAAAATGGTGACGAGTTCGTTGAATTCAATACCGGTAATACCCCTATTGAGTTTGATACCACGGCAAAAGCTAAAGCATTCGAAGATGCTTTGGTGAAAGCATTTGCTGGTGCGGATGGCTTGAACAAAGACGTGTTGAAGTTCCAAGTGGGTACCACTTCTTCCGATACTCTGGAAGTGTCACTCTCTGGCATTAACACGGACGATTTGTTCGATGGAAAAGCCATCAGCGTGCTGACTCAGGCAAATGCCTTTGAAGCAAGCGATGTCCTAGACAAAGCGATCAAAGCAGTAACCTCAGTTCGTGCTGAAGTGGGTGCTTTGCAATCTCGTTTTGACTTTGCATCAGCTAATATCCAAAGCTCTCTGCAAAACCAAGATGCCGCACGTGGCACCTTGCTTGACGTAGACGTTGCTGAGGAATCTACAAGCTACGCGACAGCTCAGGTGCTGATCCAGGCCGGTATCTCGGTCTTGGCTCAAGCAAATCAGTTGCCGCAAAACCTGCTGAAACTGATTGGGTAATTCTAATCAGTAGGACGATGGTGGGAGAAGGTTACTTCTTCCACCATCAGTTCCCTCAGCAGCCAAGGGAATGATAAATATAAAGGAGAAAAGCCATGGACATTAATCCAGTTCGAAATGGCAGTGCATCACAGAATTACGCACAGCATGTGAAATCTGCAGATGTTTCTTCTGATGTCGTGCATCGTCAACCTGAAGCCGCTTATGTTGCGGTGCAGGAATCAGATGTCGCATCATCCGTTGAGAAATCTGAAGCATCACGCAAAGCATTGGTCGATCGCGCATCTCAAAAACTAGCGCGCGTTTTGCCCAGCAGTGAAACATTTATTATATTCAAAAATAACAGCGGTGAGTTTATTACCCGCATTACCAACAAAGACACGGGCACTGTTCGTTACCTTCCAGAACCTAAATTAGTTCAGTTCTTGGATGATATTTTAGGTAACGACAGCGCTGTTGTTGAATTACAAGCCTAGTTATAGTAATATTGCCGAGGCTAAGGAGTAAGACAGATGGTTACACAAGTTAACTTCGGCAATATTGTCAACACCGGTGGCAAACAGACAGTCAGCGGCATTAGCTCAGGCCTTGATAGCAAAGCACTGATTGAATCTCTGACAACCTTAAAGCGCGCCCCAGCGGTGCAGCTTGAGACTAAAATCGAAACAATAGGCAAACAAAGTACAGCCTATAATGAACTTAAAACGCTGGTAGAAGCATTTCGTGACTCGGCAGATTTATTGCGCAATCCACCAGGGGTTGCCAATCAAGATAAAAATATTTTTACTTACCGTACTGCTAATATCCGCTCTAATACTTCGATATCAGGCGAGAGTTATGTGTCGGTTACGGCGCAGCCAAATGCTAATGTTAACAATTATAGCATCACGGACATTACCTCTCTTGCTCAAGCAAAAAAGCAAAAGAGCGACGAGCTAACGGTGGCGTCTCTCGACGCTGATTTTGTGGTGGCGACAGCAACAACGGCAGGACAGATTGGTGCCGGAACCATCGGTGTTAATGGCGCCAGCATAACGTTAGAATTAAATGATTCATTGCAAGATGTTATCAATAAATTTAATGCCGTTAAAGATACGACTGGTATCGCTGCTTCAGCGGTGCAAGTGTCGGCTGGTAAGTACCGTATGGTGTTTACTGCCACTGAAACGGGTGTCGATGCGGATTTTGATTTAGAAAGCCCAACAACTGTTACGTCTGATCCTTCTGGCGCTTTGTCTCAAATCACCTTTGGGCTTATTCAAAATGCTGCCAACGCTGAGTTTCAAATCGATGGTTTGCCTGTTGTGCGCCAAACCAACGAGATTGATGATTTAGTGGATGGTGTGAGCTTTACCCTTCGTCAAACCACGAATGGCGCGCCAACCACAGCAATTTCTATCGAGATTGACCCTGATACCGAAGTTGCCAAAGCGGCAATTACTCGTTTTGTTGATGACTATAATAACTTGCGCTTATTTGTTTCAAAACAAACCGAGGTGGACACATCGGGCAAACCTAAAGACAGCGCCGTACTGTCTTCTAGTCAGTCATTGCGTGCTCTACTAAGTACAGTAACCAGTGAATTGGCAAATGCTGTGGCTGGTATTACGGGAGGTGATCCCAATAAATTGTCTGATTTAGGTATTAAATTTAGTGATTATGCAGGGGATGATAAAAATCCTTTTACCCGTAATATTTTGACGATGGATGATGCTACCCTTGATACTAAGTTGAATGGCAATTTCCAGTCGGTCGCTAATATGTTTGGATTTAACTCCAGTACAACAGTAAGCGGATTACAGGTCTTTAATCGCACCAATGGTTTGAATACTAATTCCTTTACCGTTAGTTTGAACACTACGACCGATACCTATACAGCAACAGTAAACGGCCAGACATATGCTTTTGAAGCGAAGGAAATTTCGGGTGGTGGTGTGAGTTTGCTCGGACCAAGCAATTCACCGATTGCTGGCTTGCAGATGATTTATACAGGAGCAGGCCTTGTTTCTGGCAGTGTGTCTGTCACCCAAGGATTGGGTGACCGTATTTTTAATGCGCTGGATAATATGTTGGATGAAGATGTTGGGGCTATCAGCGTTGAACTTGAAACCATTACGACTCGTACTGAGCGTTTTAACGAAGAGATTGCCCGTATTGATGCGCAAATTGAAACCTATCGTCAAACCTTGCTGGATCGTTTCTCTGCGATGGAGGCTGCGATTGCTAAAGTAAATAGTGTTCTCCAATCGCTTGACGCACAAGCGCAAGCGCGCAATAGTGGAAGCTAGAAACCTAATTAAAATAATAACATACGGGACAGCTGTCATGCAAAAGAAGTTCGCACAATATCAAGCCTATAGTAACGCTAACCAAACCGCCCCTAAAACACGCCAGATTGTGATGTTATATGATGGGGCGATTCGTTTCTTGAAGCAGGCGAAAGAAGCTGTCGAAGAAAAGCGGATTGAAGACCGCTTTAACCTTCTCAACAAAGCATCAGAAGTGATTGTGGGGCTGCAAAGCCACCTTGATTTTGACCATGGTGGTGACGTAGCGAAGCTGCTGTTTGATTATTATATGTCGATTGATAACCGTATTTTGGCCATTCATCGTTCGCAGGACATGGTGCAACTTGAAGCCGTGATTCGGGATCTTAAACAGATGCGTGATGCATGGTTCGAGATTGACCAGAAAATGGAAACACCAGCCGCTTCACCTTCTGTGACGGCCTCTTCAACAGAGCAAGCCCCGTCAATGGATACACCGATTGGTTCCCTCGAAGTTTCTGCTTAATTTTCTATTCCTGCTCGCTAATAATCATCTGTGAAAGCATCATCGCTTTTGGTAATAAATAGCGGCTAAAATAGACCACCATTTTAATTCGCTCTTCCACAAAACTCTGAGAATAGCTATCCAGTTTTTGTAGGCCGCTATGCGCTGCGTGCAAGAGCATATAGCCCTGACACACAAGCCCAAATAGCTCCATATAATGGGCGGCATGGAATAGTAAGCTATTAAGCACGCTGTCGTCATGTGCGGATTTATCATGCATTTTGCGCACCCACAAACTCACTAGGTCCAACTGGCGAACCGCTTCTTGAATAGCGATGGATGGCGCTTTAAGCACGTGATGCGGCGCATCATGAACGGCAGAGCAGCATTCCATAATCTCAGCAAAGAAGGCATGTAATACGCCGCCTTCTTGCAGAAGAACTTTGCGGGTTATCAGATCATTAGCTTGAATGCCATTCGTACCTTCGTAAATTGCCGTAATGCGCACATCACGCAGGCGCTGAGCGATGCCAGTTTCTTCGACAAAGCCCATGCCACCAAAAACTTGCAGGCACTGATTGACGACATGAATGCCGCTATCCGTACCATGGGCTTTGATAACAGGAATCAGCAAATCTACCAATGCCGTGGCATTTTTACGTGTGCGTTCATCCGTATGAGCATGCGCGATATCCATTTGGCGACCAATATAAAATGCAAGTCCGCGTAAACCGTCTATCTGGGCTTGGCTATTCAGCAGAACACGGCGAATATCAGGGTGTTTATCAATGCTGCACGGAGTGGTTTGCCCCACCGCCTTACCTTGCACGCGCTCGGCAGCAAAATATTTGGCATGGGCGAGCGCTTGTGCCCCTTGCGCGATGCCTTGAATGCCTACCGCAAGGCGCGCCGAGTTCATCATAGTGAACATGGCGCGCAGTCCTTGATGTGGTTCACCTACTAAATAGCCAATCGCTCCAGTTTTTTCACCAAATACTATGGTGGCGGTCGGTGAGCCATGGATGCCCAGTTTATGTTCGAGCGAGGCGCAGACCACGTCATTACGCGCGCCGAGACTGCCATCTTTATTTAGCATAAACTTAGGCACGATAAACAGTGAAATGCCTTTGGCGCCAGCGGGTGCGTCGGGCAGGCGGGCAAGCACCAGATGCAGAATATTTTCTGCCATATCATGTTCGCCATAAGTGATATAAATTTTGCTGCCTTTGATCAGGTAATGGTCACCATTAGCTGTGGCACTGGTTCGGATGGCGCCAACGTCTGAGCCTGCTTGTGGTTCGGTCATGCACATGGTGGCCGTCCATTGGCCAGACACAATCCATGGAAGATAATCTAGTTTCTGTTCATCATCGCCATAATGGTTGAGTAGTTCAATCGCCCCTTGGGTCAGAAGTGGGCACAGAGCAAAGGCCATATTCGCTCCTTGCCAAAGCTCTTGTAGTGCAACATTGAGGGTGTAAGGTAGGCCTTGGCCACCCAAATCACCAGAAACGGTGGCGCTGTTCCAGCCCATTTCAGTAAATTTCTGATAGGCATCGGCAAAGCCGTCTGGCGTTTTGACGCTACCATTATCATTTCGCTGGCTGCCTTGTTTGTCGCCTTTTACATTCAATGGCGCCAAAATATTCGTGGCAAATTTCTCTGCTTCTTCCAAAATGGCAAAAGATAAATCCATTGTGGTGCGCTGATGGGCTGGTAATTCCAGTGTTTTTGATAATTCGCCAACAGTTTCGAGTAAAAAGCGTGTGTGTTCGGGGGTGGTAACAAAATAAGTCATTAGAACGCTCAGCCAGTAAGAAGTTTAAGTGTTGATTTTAAGTAACTCCACGCACAAAGGCAACCTGCTTGATAGGTTTATGGATTCTGCTATGGCTTAGAAGTGTTTATTTTCTATTATTTTTTTCCTATGTTGCGATAGAAGTTATTTTTTGAGGCGGATATGAATTTTATTGTTGGTTTAATTACCGTGTTTGGCTGCGTGATTGGCGGCTATGTGATGCATCACGGGAAGCTCGGGGTGTTGTGGCAACCAACAGAGTTAATTATTATTGGTGGCGCTGCGATAGGCTCGTTTATTATCGGGAATCCGATGTCGGTTATTAAGGCGACGGGCCGAAGCATGAAACTG
>JAIXRX010000211.1 GCA_027485005.1 Alphaproteobacteria bacterium | reverse complement strand
TTTGTTAAATAAATCAGAATAATTTTTTCTAGATAAGGGCCTAATATTCAGATAGTTAAGAATAAAGTGAGATTTGAAATAACAGGGTGAAGAAAATGATTACTATTTTTATCGGCGCATGCTTCTTTTTGTCGGGCATGGCATCGCTTGCTTATCAGTCGGTATGGATGCGTGAGGCGATGGGTCAGTTTGGCGTCATCACCCCTGTTTTATCAACGGTTTTAGTGGTGTTTATGGCTGGGCTGGCTATCGGCACGGCATGGGGCGCGCGTTTTGTAAGCAAAAAGGACGGGCGCGCTGTTTTACGACTTTACGGTCTTACGGAGCTTGGAATCGCCCTTTCAGCTCTCACCGTGGCGCCGCTACTGCGCTTTCTGGCAGATGCGAGCGCCATTTATGTGGCAGGGTCGGCAAGTGCAGAATTTTTACTTATTAGCCAAGGAATGATTGCTTTGGCCATGCTGGTTCCCTGCATTCTTATTGGACTCACCTTGCCTTTGGGCATGAGATTCTTAGAAACGCAAGCGGCTCGCCATGCCTTTAGCCATTTATATCTTTTCAACCTTACGGGCGCGGTGGCTGGTTGTGCGCTACCGCTTTTTGTGGTGGAGCTTTTAGGGTTTCGCGCAACAACTTACGTATTTGCGATCGCGAATCTTTTGGCTGCGGCCATTGCCTTTCTTTTGGTCTCTAGATTACAAGCAGACACAAAAATTGAGGCTGAAAAGCCAGCGTCCAAAGCGCTTTCAAAAGAGCATGCAGTGTTACTATTCGCAACGGGCGCTATTGCGATGGGCGCAGAAACGATTTGGCTCAAATCATACATTCCGGTGCTTGGAAGCTCTGTTTATTCCTTCTCATTGGTACTCATTACCTACCTTCTTTTCAACTATTTAGGGGCTAATTATTATAAGCAGGCCATGAAAAAGTCAGAAGAAAAAGCGCGCCAGCTTTACCATCACGCCCTTTTTTTCCTGCCGATTGCGGTCGCGTGTTCGGTGCTCGCAATCTCAGTGGAATCCTTCCGCATTCTTTCAGTTGGCTCTCTTTTATTACTTGGCCCGCTTTGTTTTGCGTGTGGGATTATTCTGCCCCATGTGATGGACGAGGCCTGCAAGGATAACAGCGCAGGCGTGTATCGCGCTTACCGGTGGAATTTCCTTGGCTGTGTGCTTGGCCCGCTATTGTCAACTTATGTTCTTTTTGGATGGTTTGGTTTTAAGGGCACGCTTATGGTTTATGCGGCGCTGGCGGCTTTGGTTATTGTTTGGTTGGCCCGTTCTTCGGCGTTTGTGTTCCAGCCGCGCCGCCTTGTTGTGGTTTTGAGCGCGGCTTTGGTAGGCTTAAGTGTGGCCATGCCAGATTTCGAAGCGCATCTTGCGCCCTTAGGGAATCTCTATCGCGACCATGTTGGCTCGGTGATTGCTATTTCAGATCCTCAGGCAAGAATCTTTGTCAACGGGATAGGAATGACGGTTAAAACAACCATTACCAAAAACATGGCACATTTACCGCTCGCGCACCTCAACCATACTCCTAAAAAGGCACTGGCTATTTGCTTTGGTATGGGCACAACTGTTCGCTCGTTCGCCTCATGGCCACTAGAAAATATCTATGCCGCAGAGCTTTCATCGGGCGTGCTTCAGGCCTTCGAGAATTTTCACGCAGACGCCGCCGAGATTCGCAAAGATCCTCGGGTGCATTTAGTAGCAGATGATGGGCGGCGTTTTCTGAAAAGAACCGATCAGCGGTTTGACGTGATTACGATTGATCCGCCGCCGCCTATTTATGCAGCGGGTAGCGGGCTTCTTTATACGCGCGAGTTTTTGGCTTTAATCAAAAGTCGCCTCGCCGAAGGGGGGATTCTCCAGCACTGGATACCAGATGGAGATGATGTGCTGCACGCAGCCATTTATAATGCGCTGCGCAAACACTTTTCCCATGTTAAAATGCTTGATTCTATTGAAGGTTGGGGGGTGCATTTTCTTGCATCAGACGCGCCCATTAAAGAGATGAACAGCGCTGAGTTTGCTAAAGCGCTACCTGAAAAAGCGCAGCGCGACTTTATGGAGTGGGCCGGGCAAAGAAGTTTTGAGGAGGCAACAAGCCTAAGCCTCCGTCCATTACCTGCAAAGCCATGGCAATCTGAGTCTTTCGCAGAATATGAAATGACGGATGATATGCCGTATAATGAGTTTAGTTTATTTCGAGCGGCAAAGTGAAGCAACAAAAAGGGCGACCAAAAGATTGGCCGCCCTTTTTTATTCTAACGTTTCGGCAGAAACTATTTTTTCATACCGGTCGCAGCTTGCAACTCGCTGATGCTTTCAGCGGCGCGGCGTTGTAATTTATCAAACGCATCAAAGCTGGTTTTAGAAGCGGCTTCAGAGATTTCGCGCAAAGATGCCATGGCATCTTCATACAATTCTTTTGCCATTTCAGCTTGGCGCGCCACGTTAGTTTCAGAGCTCTTGCTGGTCATCATCTCACGAGAAGTATTCATCGCTTGCTCAAAGTTTGCACGCATCGTTTCCATTTGTTTGCGCGCTAATGCTTGAGAGGTATTCGCAACATGCTGGCCAGCTTCTGCCAGCGCTTCAACGTTTTTGCGCTGAGCGGTCATGACTTTGCCGAAATCAAACGAAGGCATAGAAGGCACTTTGCTAAAATCACCCGCAAATTTGGTGAAGTCCGCAAATGGATTTTTCTGGCCAAAACTTTGAGTGAATGGGTTGTTTTTCATCGCATCAGTAAAAGGGTTGCTTTTGCTGAATTGTTCAAAACCTTGAGCGAATGGATTTTTTGCAAACGCGTCCTGAAACGGATTGTTCTGGAATGGGTTTTCTTTGGTGTTGGTTGCCATGGTTATTTCTCCTACTATGGGATGTCAGTTTACGGGGGTCTTATTGCGGCGCAGCATAAGCCAACAGCCCCGCCCCCGTCAAGCGCTTTTTGTGCGCCGCAACATATCCGAAAAAACAGCGGCTTGCATGGCTGCAAGGCTTGGTGTAACCTGCGGGGCATGAGCTTTCTGCCTGTCGCCTCTCCTTTGCTGCGCCGTCGTTTGGCGTTGTTTGCTGCCAACCGCCGTGGCGTGTGGGCGCTGTGGATTTTCGCGGCGTGTTTTCTGGTGGC
>JAIXRX010000087.1 GCA_027485005.1 Alphaproteobacteria bacterium | reverse complement strand
GCAATCGCCAAAATTGGATATTCGTCAATCATGCGTGGAGCGCGCTCGGCGGGCACACTCACGCCTTTAAGGCGGCTGAAGCGCGCCCGGATATTGGCCACAGGCTCGCCTTGCCATTCCCGTGGGTTTTCAAAATGAATGTCGGCGCCCATTTCTTTGAGCGTGTCATACAGCCCCACGCGCAAATGGTTCACGCAGACATTTTCAATCAGCACGTCACTGCCCTCAACCATCAAAGCGGCCACCACTGGGAAGGCGGCGGAGGAAGGATCGGCTGGCACAGTAATGGCGCGGTCGGCGCGTTTGGGGGATTGATGCCCCGCGAGTGTCCAAGCTAATGCGCCGTCTTCTAGCGTTTCGCAGTCAATTTGAAAACCTAAGGATTGCAACATGCGTTCGGTATGGTCACGGGTGGGTTCGGGTTCCACCACGGTGGTGTTGCCCGCTGCATTCAACCCCGCCAGCAAAATGGCGGATTTGACTTGGGCAGAGGCAACGGGCAGGCGGTAATGGATGGGCAGTGGCAGTTTGGCGCCCTCCATGCCCATCGGCAAATAAGTTTCGTTGCGGGCAAAAAACTGTGCGCCCATTTGCGAAAGCGGGGTAATCACGCGCTTCATCGGGCGTTTATTGAGCGAGGCGTCGCCTGAGAAAAAGCTGCGGAACGGGTAGGTGGCGAGCAACCCCATCAGCAAGCGGGTGGAGGTGCCAGAATTTCCCATATCTAACAACGTATTAGGTTCGGACAGGCCGCCTACGCCCACGCCATGAACTTCCCAGCGCCCAGGGCCAAGGCGACGCACGGGGACGCCGAGCGCGCGCATGGCATCGGCGGTGTGCAGCACATCTTCGCCTTCCAGCAGACCTTGCACATAAGTTGTGCCAAGTGCTTGAGAAGAAAGCATTAAAGAGCGATGTGAAATGGATTTATCCCCTGCGACCGTGATGGTGCCGCGCAAGGCAGAAGAGGCATAAGAGGTGGCGGGCTGTGGCAATGCGGTCATAAATTAGGGCACTCAGTTGAATGATTTGGCGATTGAGAAGTGGAAATCTCTTGTCGAACGGGCTTTCTCCGCTTATAGAACAAGGTTAACGCATATCCAATAAGTTATTGATAAGATATTGCATATCAGGAGAGAAAAGACTGTGTCAAACGCTGCTTGGGGTACTAAACGCACTTGCCCAAAATGTGCCGCCCGTTTTTATGATTTAGGCAAACACCCTGTGGTTTGCCCCAAATGCAACTGTAATTTTGACCCAGCGGCTTTGCTGAAGCCGCGCCGTGGCCGTGCGCGCAAATTCTCGAACCTGACAGAAACCGCAGCGAATGTGACCAAAACTCCGAGCAAACCAGAAGTGGTAGCAAAGTCCCCGTTGCCTAAGAAAAAACTGGTAGGTGACGATGACGACAGCAATCAAGATGACGCTTTGGTAGATGCGGATGATTTAGAGGATATGGAGTCGCTCGATAGCATTGAGACGGATACCGATAAAGATGAAGAAGAAGCCGATGACGCGACGCTGATTGGTGGATATGGCGGCGACGCTTTGATTGACGACTTCGAAGAGGAAGAAGAAGAGGACGAGGATGACGACCTCGTGGACGCTGACGATGAGGACGGCGAGGATGAAGATGAGGACGAAGATGAGGACGATGATGATAGTCCCGCTCGTAAAAAATCTGGCACAAAAAAATCAGCTAAAAAGGCAGTGACTAAAAATAAAAAACGTTAAGTTTTTACTCGATTCACCGCTAAACGCATAAAGGGTAATGTATGTCCTTACGTCTGAAACAGATAGTGATTGGCTTTGGGTTGGTGGCGCTTTTGGGCGGTTTAGCTCTTGTAATATTGCCCATGATGGTGGACAGTGATGCTATTAAACAAAAACTGATATCAAAAGTAGCCGAAAATGCGGATTTGACGCTAAGTATTTCGGGTGAGTCACAAGTGTCACTCTGGCCGTCCCCCGCTTTGCTAATTAAGGGTATTAAGCTCGTTCCCAAAAATGTTGCAGACGGTACTCAAAATGTCATGACTGCGCCTGAAATCCAGATGCAGTTGGGCTGGGGTGGAATATTGTCAGGCGCACAGTTGCCTACGCTTATCACATTGATTGAGCCGCAAGTGCAGTGGAGCCAAAATCCATCCCAACCCATTGATTGGGTTCAGTTTTTCTCTCGGCTTTCTGGTCACGGTCTTCCAATGAGCGTGACGGTAGTCAATGGTAGTTTGAAACCTGCTGAATCTGCTCAGGCATGGGCAGAAAACATTCAGGGGCAATGGTTAGTGGATTCTACTCAACGTCAGGTTAATGCGCAATTTAACTTAAGCGGAAAGAATCATAAACTTTCTATTCAATCCCCCGTATTGGATAAATCATTCTCTACCCCTTTACCCGCAAAATTTTCGGTGCAATCAGATGCTGGAAGTTTGAGTTTTGTAGGCGATCTCCGATCGTCTGGCGCAGACTGGTTAACCCAAGGCAAGTTAGTTTTGGAAACTTCAGATATCTGGAATTTCTCAACTTACTGGAAACCTGACATGGTTCAAAAGAACACTAACCGTCCGCCATTGGCTATGAAAATGGCGGGGGATGTTTTTCATAAATCAGGCCAAGTGGTTATGAAAGAGATGACGCTGCAGGGTGGTGAAACCGTAGGAAAAATATCGGCTGGATTCTCTTTGCAGTCACCTTTTAACCTACAATTGCGCGGCGAATTTAAGAGCTTGGACATTGCGAACTTACTGGCGCTTGAATGGTTTGGAATGCGCGACGTGGGTCAAGCACTGCAAGATGAATCAAGCCATGACATGGTTGGCCGTATTGTTGTTCAAGCGGACGAGCTTAAGGGTAAATTTCGTGGCAGCAATCTTTCGTTGTTGGTCGATATGGCGGGCGGCGAATTGCAGATTTCGGAAGCACGCATGCTGACAGAAGGCGAAGGAAAATTAATTTTCCAAGGGGATGTCAAACCTTCGGTGCAGGGGCCTGCTTTGTCGGGCAATGTTTCAGGCGATGGCAAAGCATTTCATCAGTTTTTACCAAGTGTGATGTCTGTGCCTTTCACGCTTCCAAATACTGGTTATGGACCTTATGTTTTTGCGGCTACTTTGCGTGTCACACCCGAAGATCTTCGTATTTCTGATTTTCGTGCGCGGGTAGAAAGCACCTTATTTAATGGTGCTTATATTGAACAATTTGATAAAAATGACGCAGGTATTCGCGTGTCGATTGCCAATCTGAATGTGGATGATTTACTCAATGCGCAAGCCAGTGATTCCCTTAAATTTGTGCATAAAGACGACAAAGGTATCGATCAAACGTATTTATTGCCGCCATATGTTCAGAATATTTTATTGGGGTTAACGGCCACCAATACTCTCAATATCCAAGTCCAAGATTATACCTACAAAGGAATTCTACGCGACCCGGCGGATATTGAATTAGTGGCCGCGCGCGGGCAAGCAACGCTCAAGCGCTTAAGTGGGCGCTTCAATGGCGCGGCATTTAATATTTCTGGTAGTGTGAATGTTATCGAGACAACACCGAAAGCCAAACTTTATATCAGTGCCGATGATGTGGATGTTCAGCGATTCATGGAGCATTCAGGAGTCGTGGAAGCTGATAAAGAGGGGGCAAAATGGTCGAATGTTCCACTGAACTGGAATTTCATCCCACGGGCGGATGCGGAAGTTAGAGTCGCGATTGGCAAGCTGCATCATCCAAGCATGTCTATAACAGACGCAAAAGCAGAGATGCGCGTTTCGGATACCCAAATTATTCTCGACGATTTTACGGCGAATTTGTGGAGTACAGGCCAAATTAAATCAAAGGGGCAGCTTTCTGGTGGTTCACTGCCAGAGTTTAAGTTGGGGATGTCGGTTGGAAATGTCGAGCTAGCCGAGGCTCGTGCATTCATTCCGTGGCTTAGCAATATTGCAGGGCGCGCAAGCTTTACCTCCAATCTCGCCAGTAATGGTGGCAGTGCGCTTGCCATGGTGCAGAATGCGAAGGGATCGCTCGTGCTTTCTGGCCGTGCTGTTCAGGTCAGCCAGTTTGATTTGGCAGGGGCGGTGAAGGCAATCCGCAATGCTCGTTTGGCAGACGATGTTTCACCAGCCTTTGATGCCGTGCTTCCAGCCTCTAATACGACGTTCGACACTTTGGAGGCGAGTACATTTCTTGAAAATGGCAAGTTGCGTTTAACGCAACTAGTGGCTCGCAATGCTAGCTATCAAGGGGTTATGAAAGGTGAGGGAAGTGCGATTGACTGGACATGGAAAAGCACTATCGATATTCCGTTGCCGGAGCTTAATAAAACGAAACCTCCCGTTCTTGGCTTTACATTTAAAGGCGCGCCGGATGCGCTGGAAACCACCCGTGAACTGGCGGATGTACAAGCTTACGTGGCGGACAGCACAGCGCGTCAATTGATTGAAAGTAAAAAAGCGCAATAAACTTTTAAGCGAAGCGTTTTTCGTCCGCAGGGTAAACACCAAGTACCTTCACCTGCTTGCTAAAAAAGCCAAGCTCTTCCAGTGCTAGTTGCACGGGGCGTTGCTCTGGGTGGCCTTCAAACGTGATGAAAAACTGCGCCTGAGCCGAGGTGCCGCCAGGGATGTAGCTTTCCAGTTTCAACATATTCACATGGTTGGTGGCAAAGCCACCTAAGCATTTATAAAGTGCAGCAGGAATATTGCGCGCAGCAAACAGCAGCGTGGTAATCATGCGTTCGCCATCGTTGAATTGGTCGAGCGGAGTTTTAGAGAATGCCACAAACACGGTTACGTTATTATCCGCATCCTGCATGCGTGGTTTTAGCACCTCTAAGCCATAAAGCTCAGCGGCCAGCGCGGAACACACCACCCCCTTGCTCACATCTTTTTGTTCGGCCACGTCTTTGGCAGCCACCGCCGTGTTGGAATGCTGAATCGGGGTGAAGCCCATGGTGCGAATATGTTCGCGGCATTGCATCAGCGCTTGCGGGTGAGAGTAAATTTCCTTCACTGTTTGCAATGTTGCGCCTTTTGGGGCGGCTAATACATGCACCACTGGCAGGAAATATTCCGACACCATATGCAGGCTGGTTTTTGGCAAAAGATTGTGAATTTCAGCCACGCGGCCAGCTTGCGAATTTTCAACGGGAATAAAAGCGAGCGCTGCTTTGCCTTGTTCCACCGCCTCAAAGCAATCCTCAAAGCTCGCGCAAGGCAGCGTTTCCATATAGGGATAGGCGCGGCGGCAGGCAAGGTCAGCATGGGCGCCATGCACCCCCATGAAAGCAATGATATTGTCGGCAGTGGTCATGTGTTTACTCATCGATTTAAGTTGTATGGCCAAGCGATAGCGCCGTTTTTATGGCTTTGCAAGGCAGTTATGCCGCAAAAACGCTTGGCGGCGCGGTGGAATCAGGCTATCACGGGTCCCCTGATAACGGAGAATAGACATGTCCACGCCTGCACCAAAAATCATTACCTCTGCGCCTGAATGGTCGCTGGAATCGTGGCGCGCAAAGCCCATTCGTCAGCAACCCACCTATCCAGACGCCGCAGCATTGCAAGCCGTGGAAAGCAATTTGCGCGCGCTGCCGCCGCTTGCTGCACCGAATGAATGTATCGCGCTCAAGCGTGAGCTTGGCTTGGTGTCACAAGGCAAAGCGTTTCTGTTGCAAGGTGGCGATTGCGCCGAAAGTTTTGCGGAATTTTCCGAAGATAATCTGCGCAGCTTTTTCCGCGTGCTGTTGCAAATGACCATGGCGCTGATGTATGGCGCGGGTTGTCCTGTCGTTAAAGTGGGGCGCATTGCCGGGCAGTTTGCCAAGCCGCGCTCGACCGACATGGAAGAAATGAATGGGTGCAGCTTGCCTGCTTATCGTGGCGACATGGTGAATGGTATGGAGTTTGAAGCAGGCGTGCGTGACGCAGACCCAGAGCGCCTTTTGCGCGTTTATTATCAGTCGGCATCCACCCTCAATTTTCTGCGCTCTCTGGCGCGTGGGGGTTACGCAGCGCTCAATCAAATCAGCCGTTGGAACAATAGTTTTGTGTCGCAATCGGCCCAAGGTCGCCGCTTTGGTCAGCTCATCGAGCGCATCAATGAATGCGTGCGTTTCATCGAGGCGTGCGGGCTTTCTGCCTCCAGCATGGAAGCGTTTTCCGAAGCGCGTTTTTACACTTCTCACGAAGCGTTACTGTTGGGCTATGAAGCCTCGCTCACCCGCCAGCGTGACGTGGACGGAAAGTTTTATTGCGGTTCCGCGCATATGTTGTGGATCGGTGAACGCACGCGTAACCCCGACGAAGCGCATGTGGAATTTTTGCGCGGTGTCGCCAACCCGATTGGCTGCAAAGTTGGCCCATCCATGACGCGAGACGATTTGCTGCGTCTGTTTGACACGCTGAACCCAGAAAATGAAGCGGGTCGCCTCACGCTGATTTCCCGCATGGGCGTTGGGCAAGTGGGCGACAAATTGCCAGCACTGGTGCGCGCACTCAAAGAAGAAGGCCGCGCAGTCGTTTGGTCATGCGACCCGATGCACGGCAATACCATCAAATCTCCAAGCGGCCTCAAAACCCGCAAATTTACGGATATTCTTTCGGAGGTGCGTCAATTCTTCGCAGTGCATGAAGCAGAAGGTACCTATGCTGGCGGCGTGCATTTTGAAATGACCGGCCAAGACGTCACCGAATGCTTAGGCGGCGCACAGGCGATTTCAGAGATCGATTTGTCTGAGCGTTACCACACCCATTGCGACCCACGTTTGAACGCGTCGCAAAGTCTTGAACTCGCGTTTTTAATTGCGGAAGAGCTGAAGAAAAAAGCGTAAGTCTTAGAGTGTTATTTTATCCAGAAATATGCCCAGCAAGTGGCGGTGGTGGTGGTTAAAATATACGCGGCGGTGCTTGCCACATCAGTCGATGTGCAGCCCGTGCTAACCGTTGAGTTTTGTGCCGAAATCGCTCCATAACCTGGGCGGCCATCATCATATTTTGCATCAAGGCTATTGAGTTCGGGTGGGGTGAGGCTGGTGGTGAAATCTGCGCGATAATTACCAATCATATTACCGTAAAGATTATAGAATACGCTCGAAAGATAAGAGCCTGCTGTAATCGTTACCATCGCAAAAACGCTATTGCTGCGGCTTCCAGGAAGACTGACCCCCGCTACCCCAGCGGTTGTAGAAACGCCCGTAGCAGGCAAGCCAGTATAGCTTCCGGGAATCAAGCCGGCTAAAGAAAGATGTTCCCATACACGGTACGATTCGTTGCCAGAAATAGTTGTCCAATCAATGTAGTCGATAATGCCATCGGCATCACCATTGCAGGTGCCAGTTGCGCCAGTGGCAGAGGCGCTGCCTGGGCAGGTTTCCGCCCCCCAATAGCTTGTGGCGTTGCTCATATCGCCCGGCATGGCGTTATATTTAAGTTTAAAGGTATTAAATGCCGTTTTGAATTTATTGACATCTGCATAGATACTATTCAATTCGCTGGCGCGGATCAAATCCTGCCCTGTCAGAATGCCACCCGTGATAAGGCCGATGATAACCAGCACAATGGCGAGCTCGACGAGGGAAAAGCCTTTTTGCATAATGTTCCAATCGCTTAAAATATATTGTTAGAATGTAGCAAACAAGCGAGCTTCTGTCACGCGTCAGGCTTTTAGTTCATTCACATGGCCCATTTTGCGTGCATCGCGCGCTTCTTTTTTGCCATAAAGATGCAGCTTTGCATGCGGATTTTCTAATATTTCTTTCCAGGCACGCACATCGTCACCAATCAAATTGTGCATGGTCACGTCACATAAGCGGTCAGGTGCGCCCAGTGGCAGCCCCAGCACGGCACGCGCCGTTTGTTCAAACTGGCTGGTAACACTGGCATCCATCGTCCAATGCCCAGAATTATGCGGGCGTGGAGCGAGCTCATTCACTAGCAAAGTGCCATCCGCCAGCGCAAATAATTCAATCGCGATAATGCCGCGCAGATTAATTCCTTCGGCAATCGTGACGGCTAAACCTGTGGCGGCGTTACGAATGCTGATGTCTAGCGGTGCGGGCAGGGTGGTGGTGTCTAGAATATGATGTTTATGCACATTGTGGCCCACTTCATAGGCAACCGCTTTGCCATCTACACCGCGCGCTACAATCACTGAAAGTTCGGCCACAAAATCAATCAAACCCTCTAACACGCATGGTACGTTGCCAAAGCGTGCAAAGGCGTCTTGCGCGTCTTTTAGCGAATGGATTCTTGCTTGTCCCTTCCCGTCATAGCCGCTTTCAGCAGTTTTGAGAATGGCAGGAGTGCGAATGGTTTTGACCGCTTCATCTAGCTGGCTGGTATGCTCGATGAATGCAAAAGGCGCTGTCCGCAAGCCATAAGATTGCACGGCATTTTTCTCACGCGCGCGATGCTGACAAATAGCTAATGTCTGGGTATCAGGATAGACAGGCACGAGCGCGGAGAGTGTTTGTACGGCAGCCAGTGGAATATTTTCAAATTCATAGGTCACCACGTCCACACTTTCGGCAAAATCGGCGAGTGCATGCACGTCGTCATAGGCAGCGACGGTTGAAAATGGCGTGACGTCCAAAGCAGGCGCATCGGCTTCGGGGCAGAAGATATGTACTTTATAACCCATGCTTTGCGCGGCTTGTGCCAGCATGCGGCCAAGTTGGCCACCGCCTAGAATACCAAGCGTTGAGCCGGGAGAAAGCGGGTGTTCAAGTTGTTTGTTCTGCATTAGAGAGCCACCGGGGATTTGGCCACGCTGGCCGTTTGTTTAGCACGAAAATCATTGAGTTTCTTTTCAATTTTTTGGTCGTTTAATGCCAGAATGCTGGCGGCTAAAATTGCGGCATTAATCGCGCCGGCTTTGCCGATCGCCAAGGTGCCTACAGGCACGCCCGCAGGCATTTGTGCAATGGAAAGCAAGCTGTCCATACCTTTGAGGGATTTGCTTTCGACAGGCACGCCCAGCACAGGCAAATGGGTCATGCTGGCGGCCATACCCGGCAAATGGGCGGCACCACCGGCACCCGCAATAATTACCTGCACGCCTTTGCTGGCAGCCGTGGTAGCAAACTCAACGAGCCGAGCAGGGGTGCGGTGCGCAGAAACAATTTGCGCTTCATGTGCAATACCAAACTTCGCGAGATATTCACTCGCATGTTGCATGGTTTCCCAGTCTGATTGACTACCCATGATAATGACGACCGGCGGCAGTTGGGCCGATGTTTTTGACGGAGATTTTTTAATAGTAGAACGGGTCACGCAAAGCTCATGCTAGTTGAAAAAGAAAGCAAAATATTAAAGGGTGAAAGCTAAGTCTGTCAAACCCAATAGCCAACTTAACAGGGCAAAAACGCCAGAAATCGCAAAGGCAAGAGGGCGCTTATCTGCGGCAAAGTTTGTGAGCGCCAACCAGCAAAGTCCAGCCAGTACGCCCCACGAAAGTCCGAATAGCGGCCAGTTTGCCAGCGGTATCCATACTAAAATAGCGGGTAATAGCAGGGCACGGTAACGCACTAGCGGTTCTTGCGCATGTTGGCCTGTGCGATGCCAGATAAAGAGTGCGACTGTTCCAGAAATCATCAAGCTATCCAGTACGCCTGATAAGCTAAATTCCTGCTGCATTCGCCACAAAATTCCGCCGACAAAAACCCCATACCAAGCAGGCCAGCCCCAAAAATTACTTTGCCACAAAAGTGCTGAAAATAGCAGGGCGGCACCCAAACCAAACGCGAGAATCAGGAAGTTTTCTCCCATACTATAACGTTGTGCGAGTGAGATAAACAAAACGCAATATGACAATTCCATCAGCATATAAATCGCTGGGATGGCGGCGTGGCAGCTACGACATTTACCGCGATTTAACCACCATGAAAGAATAGGAAATAAATCTCGTGGAGTGAGCGGGGTAAAGCAGCTATCGCAATAAGGCTTCTCACGCGTGAGAGCGACTTTTCTTGGCCAGCGATAAAGTGGACTAGTCGCCAGATTCCCCATCACAGCTCCCAATAAACCAATCATCAACCACCAAGAAATATCCATGCGCCGTACTCCTTTAAGCTGGAGGATTAATTTTCAATCGAAGCATTCGGATTCACTAATTTATCCAAGTATCGTCCTTGGAAAAGTTGGATGCCCATGGATTGACCGTATTCCACTGCGCTCTGGTTATCGCAGCGGCACAAAATAATGCGGTTCGCGCCACAATTTTGTACTGCTTGTTTTATCAATTGGTATTCTGGAGCGCTTGCGTCAATTTCCAGCTCAGGGCTCCATTGCACTTTCACCAAATCCACCCCTAAGCGTTCACGATTAATGTGGGTAAAGCTGAGTGGCGTCACGCCGTCCAAACAAATACGGTAGCCTTGCTTTTGTACGAATTCACGTGCGGCCCTGAAGCCAACCATATTATCAAACACATCCGCTACTTGTAATTCAAGAACCATCGATACTTTGGTTTCGGGCTTTAGCGTCTCATCAAATTTAGCAAAATTTTCACTCAACAATGTTTCAATATTAAAATTGAAACTGGTTGGTGTGTCAAGAAAGCGTGGGTTGCGTTGAAGCGACTGGATCACCCTCTCATCAAGGATTTGTGTCAGATATTTGAACAGCCAGCGATTACTCAAAAAGTCAATATTGGTGCGAAGTAATTTGCGCAAATGCGCGATATTCATATACATTTCGTCAAACACACGGCGCGCATTCATCATCGGGCCGACCGCACAAACGGGCTGGCGACGTAAGACCATTGTTAAGTCAGATTTGCGAATGTCATCTTCTAAACCCGCAATGTGCTGTGCGCTAAAACGGCTAGCTTTTGCAATTGGCTTGTCGTCGTCATCTAACACATCTGTATCAGTTATTTTGCCAATTGGGGTGGGTTTCCCGCGCATGCCTGCGGGAATTTTACTGATTTTTGCCATGATGCGCTTGGATTCATTAAACACCTTTTCCCAGTCTACCCCTAAATCATGGATGCTGCAGAAGGCCGGGTTTTCCTGTCCGTCTTGACGGTAGGCCAATGGATCGTCCAAAAATAAATAACGCACTTGAAACACTGCTTTATCGAGCTGCGCTTTCGTGACGTTGCGGCACACTACAAATAATGTGCTGTCACGCAGGATAAATATCCCGCCTTGGTAGGATTTTAGCAAATCATTGATGAGGTTTACGCCAATTTTAATTTGGTATTCGCTGCGATATTCTTCTAGCAACTCATTCAGATGAAAGTGAATAACGCGCCAATGATTTGCTTCCTCGCGGATGCCTGAAAGCATCTCCACCAGCTTGGCTTCGGCATCTTTTGTAGTCACAAACATTGAATGAAGCCTCCCTATTTTGACTCTATAATGACAAAATTTCATGAGAAAGCAATGGATTATTGCTTTTTATCGCCCAGTGTTAACCCTTTCTTTTGGCTGGTTTTTGAATGTCGGCTTTACCTTGACGTACAGCGTAGGGGTGTTAATATAACTGCGAGTTTCTGCTCATGCTCTTTGTTGGAATACGCCAAGAAAAATATTTTTATTTGATTGGTGGACTATGCATAATGCAAGGTTAAGGCTGCCTAAGGTTGTTCTTCCTCCGATCGCAAAGAGTTCTTATGGTTATCACTATAAGAGGCAGGGGCTTATGGTGAAAGCACATGGTGTGCATTTGCCATTTCACGCCGGAGAATAAAAGGAGCATCTCAATGGCAACAGGAATTGTAAAATGGTTTAATCCAACCAAAGGCTATGGTTTCGTAACCCCTGACGAAGGTGGCGCGGATGTGTTCATTCACATTTCTGCCCTCAACGCATTGGGCTTGAACAGCCTGAACGAAGGTCAGCGCGTATCTTACGATCTGATTTCTGGCAAGAACGGCAAAACGTCTGCCGGCAATCTGGTGCTTATCTAAGCTCATCAGAATTCAGAAAAAAGCGGGGAGATATTTCTCTCCGCTTTTTTTGTGCTCGCAATCTGCTATAGTCCTCCCACTATCACCCTTTTTAAGGATATTATCATGCGTTCACTTCTTCTTGTTTTACTGACAACAGCTGCTGTTAGCTCCCCTGTTTTAGCTGAAACCTACACCATTCCGCCAAGCGCGATTTGGAGCCGTTCTGATCTGGCGCTCGAGCCATTGACGGATTCTGCTTCAGGTGTCACCTACCTTTCCGGTGGCGTTGGCAAAGAAGAAATCGAAAAAATTCGCGCGAAAGAAACAGAGTATAATACTACTATTTCATTGTCAGACACGAAAGGCTATTTCCTTTCCGGTGTGACCGTGACGGTGACAGATAAAGACGGTCAGGCCGTATTTACTTCGACCACCAATGGCCCATATCTGCTCGCCCAATTACCAGCAGGGGATTATAAAGTAACGGCAACGAATGGTGCAGGTAGCAAAGAAAAAGTGCTAAAAGTGCCTGCGGAAGGTCGTGCAAAAGAATTGCGCCTTGTGCTGCCTTATGGTGAGCCGAATTACAAAAAGCCACAGCCAACCTTTGTGCCTCCTGTGCCTGCTACAGCAACAGTTGAGGAAAATGATAACGACGATTAGTTTTTAATTCAGTTATATAAAAAGCCCCTCCACCAAAAGGTTGAGGGGCTTTTTTATTAAAATAGTTTCATTTCAGCGGCAGTCGCCCAGAGCTGAAAAAAATCTTTAAGGCCAGTAGGCCGTCTCAGCCTTGAGCTTATTTCAGGCGAGCGCAGGAGGCGCGTAGCGGAAACAAATATAATAAATAGCTATATTACACCCAGATGTTTGCCGACGCTGGTGATTTTTTCAATCGCGGTGTCCACTTGTGCATCCGTCAATGTCGCGCAAATCTGAATGCGTAAACGAGCATGGCCTTCGGGCACCACAGGGAAGCCAAAGCCTGTAATAAACACGCCTTGCTTGAGCAATTCTTCACTCATTTTAATCGCAAAAGATGTCTCGCCAACGATGATCGGCACAATCGCCGATTCGCCTTCCAGCGGTTTGAAGCCCGCAGCTTTTAGGCCGCTGCGCATGCGTGCCACCAAAGCGCGTTGGCGCGTCAGAAGTTCGGGTTCATCCAGCATCACTTCTATCGCGGCTTTAGCACTGGCGGCCACGGTGGTCGGCAACGCGTTGGAGAATAATTGCGGGCGGGATACTTGGTTGAGATAATCAATCACCGCTTGGTCTGCAGCCACATAGCCACCGGCAGCACCACCGAGCGCTTTACCCAGCGTACCGGTAATGATGTCCACTTCATCTTCTAAATCAAAATGCTCGGCACAGCCGCGGCCAGTTGCGCCTATCACGCCTACGCCATGGCAATCATCCATCAGGATAATCGCGCCAAATTCTTTTTTCAGCGCCACCACTTCAGGCAGTTTCACAATGTCACCTTCCATGCTGAACACGCCATCGGTAATAATAAAAATGCGGCGCGGGTTCAGCGCTTTGGCTTCCGTTAAACGCGCGCGCAATTCGTTCATGTCCGAGTGTGCATAAATCATGCGTTTGGCTTTGCTCATGCGGCAACCATCAATCAGGGATGCATGGTTGAGCGCATCCGCAATAATCACGTCCTCTGCGCCTGTCAGTGCAGGAATCACGCCCGTATTCGCTTGCCAGCAAGAAGGGTAGGTGAGAGCAGCTTGTTGTTTATGCAGTTTTGCTAATGTTTTTTCAAGCGCGCGGTGAATGTCAAATGTGCCGCAAATAAACCGCACAGACGCGGTGCCTGCGCCATACGCATCCAGTGCATCTTTACCCGCTTGCACCACTTTAGGGTGGTTCGATAAACCCAAATAATTATTGGCGGAAAGCACGATCACATCGCCTGCTTCTTCCAAATGCAGCGCCGGCTGCATGGGGGTGGTGATATGGCGGAAATTTTTAAGCGTGCCTGCTTTTTTCAAAGCATCGAGTTCAGAGGTGAGTTGTTGGGTAAGAGTCGTCATGTTTGTTTTCCTTTATAATTTACGCTGTCCAATCCAGCACGATTTTGCCTGATTGTCCTGCGCGCATAATGTCAAATCCGCTTTGGAAATCTTTGTAGCTCATGCGGTGGGTGATGATGGGAGAAACGTCCAAACCGCCTTGGGTCATTGCCGTCATTTTGTGCCAGGTTTCAAACATTTCGCGGCCATAAATGCCTTTTAAATGCAGGCCTTTGAACACGACTTTATCCCAATCAATGCCCGCGCCATTCGGCAGAATGCCGAGCAGTGCAATGCTTGCGCCCGAGCGCACCGTGTCAAGCATTTGCGCAAAAGCCCGCGGGTTGCCGGACATTTCGCAGCCCACGTCAAACCCTTCATTAATGCCGAGTTCTTTCATCACATCGCGCAGATTTTCTTTGCTCACATCCACCACTCGTGTCGCGCCCAGTTGGCGCGCAAGGTTTAGGCGATACTCGTTCATGTCCGTCACAACAACGCTCCGCGCGCCAGAGAATTTGGCAATCGCGGCGGCCATGCAGCCAATTGGGCCTGCGCCCGTAATCAATACGTCTTCCCCGCGCACATCAAAACTGCAGGCCGTATGCAGCGCATTACCAAACGGGTCAAAAATCGCATAAAGTTCAGTAGGAATATCCGGTGAGCATTTCCAAATATTTTCTTTCGGCACGGAAATATATTCCGCAAAAGCCCCTGCGCGGTTCACACCAATGCCTTTGGTATTCGGGCATAAATGGCGTTGGCCGGCTTTGCAGGCACGGCAGCGCCCGCACACAATATGCCCTTCGGCGCTTACTACATCGCCTACTTTATAGCCTTCCACCTGACTGCCAAGGGCGGCAATTTCACCCACAAATTCATGCCCAGCAATCAGTGGCACGGGAATCGTTTTTTGTGCCCATTCGTCCCAATTATAAATATGAATATCGGTGCCGCAAATGCCCGTTTTCAGCACTTTTACTAGCACATCATTGGGGCCAATTTCTGGCTCTGGCACATCCATCAACCAGATGCCTTCTTCAGCCTTTGCTTTCACCAAAGCTTTCATATGTTTCTCTCCTAAGATAATGCCTTGTCGGCAGATTTTTTGGATTTTAGATGGCGAAAAATATCACCAAGTTTAAAGACGCGATAGGCCATGAGCATGATGGCAAAGCTGATAACGCCGCTCGCAACGAGTGCACAGACCGCACCAATATTGTGCCATTTGCTGATGGGATAGATGGAGGCCAACCAGCTTTGTGCGCAAAGCACGGCCGATGCCATGACAATGGACGCCAACACAAGGCGCGTGACGCGGAAATAGAGGGTGCTATCAGGTTCAAAAAGCCCACGTTTTCGTAGTAAATACATCAACCCCAATGCATTAAACCAGCCTGTTAGACTGGTTGAAAGGGCAAGTCCCACATGGCCAATATGGCCAATCAAGGTCAAATTCAGATGGAAGTTTAAAATTAAACAAAAAGTGGCGATGAGGAAGGGGGTTTTAGTGTCCTGATTAGCGAAGAAGCAAGACGCCATGATTTTAATCAGCACAAAAGACGGCAAACCAAAGGCAAATGCAGCTAGTGCTGCAGCACTCTTTTGTGTATCAATGGCGCTGAAACTACCATGTTCGAACATAACTTTTATGATGGGTTCCGCCACGCACATCAGCGCCGCACAAGAAGGGAGTGCAAATAGCAATGTGAGTTCAACTGCGCGGTTCAGATCATACATGGCCCCTTGATGGTCGTCGGCCTTAAATTTCTTAGACAAAGCTGGTAGCAGTGCGGTTGAAACGCCAACGCCAATCACGCCAAGCGGCAATTCATTGATACGATCTGCATAATAAAGCCATGAAACAGCACCCGGCAGTAGCGATGCCATAATCGTATCCACCAGCAAATTAATTTGGGCAACACTTGCACCTAAAGTGGCAGGGGCCACAACGAATAGAAGCTTTTTCACATGTGGCGTCATTTTGGGAAGGCTGAATCTTGGGAGCATATTCTGCTTTTGACAAAACCACATGAGCCATACCAATTGTGCAACACCAGAGATAATCGCTCCCCATGCCAGCGCATGCGCAGGGGTTGGAGTGTAATCCACCAGTACGAGCATGGCAAAAATCATGGAAAGATTCATCAGGATTGGTGTGGCCGCCACCGCAGCAAAACGATCAAGACTATTGAGAATCCCTCCTAAGAGCGAGACCAAAGAAATAAGAATAATATAAGGAAAGGTGATGCGGGTGAGTAGGATGGTTAGGTCATATTTTTCTGGAAAATCGGAAAAGCCTGGCGCAAAAATCAGAATCAACCATGGCATGATAATAATCGCCAACACCGTGACAACAATCAAAACAGCAAATAAACAGGCCATGGACTCTTCAGCAAACCGTTTAGCCTCCTGCTTACCATCCTTGACCATAATACCTGAGAAAAGTGGAACAAAGGCGGCATTAAATGCGCCTTCTGCAAAGAGACGGCGCAATAAATTAGGTAAACGGAACGCCACAAAAAACGCGTCTGCCATCCAGCTTGCACCGAGCATATTTGCCATCAGCATATCCCGTAAAAATCCCAGCACGCGTGAAATCAGCGTCATGCTGCCAATCATTGCGGTGGCGCGAATCAACCACATAATCCCTTAAATCCTT
This sequence comes from Alphaproteobacteria bacterium, assembly GCA_027485005.1. Lineage (GTDB taxonomy): Bacteria > Pseudomonadota > Alphaproteobacteria > Rickettsiales > JAIXRX01 > JAIXRX01. Next base: position 2,719 of record JAIXRX010000087.1, on the reverse strand, counting down.
CTAGAATACAAAAAAATTTCAATAACTTATAGTGCGAGTGTGGGGTTGCTGCAAGTGCTGCGAAAAGACTTGACCAAACGCCCCCCCGCCGCTTGAATGCCCGCCGTTTTAATGCTTTTTTATTGACCCGAGGTTTTTCATGTTAAGCCGTTATCTCCCAGCCAAAACTCGTTTTGATTTTATCGGCAAGCGCTGGTTGGGTTTTGTGTTTTCTTTTGTTATGTCGGCTTTGGCAATCTTTTTTATTGTGGACCGCGGTCTGAATCTAGGGATTGACTTTGCAGGTGGCTTGCTCCTTGAGGTGCGTGCAGAAGAAGCAGTTGATCTTGCTAAAATGCGCGAGCTTTTAGGGGCGCAAAACTTTGGCGAAGTGACCTTGCAAGAAATGGGCGACAATAAAAACGTGATGATTCGTGTGAAGGCAGACGAAAAAACCAACCAATCGCAACTGACGAAAACAATTCAACAGGTTCTGCAAGACGGTGGGTTTGCCACATTGGAATATCGCAAAATTGATTATGTGGGGCCTACGGTTGGCAAAGAAATGCTACGGGATGGCGGCCTTGCGATGGGTCTCGCGCTGCTTGGTATTATGGGCTATGTGTGGTTTCGTTTTGAATGGCAATTCAGCGTGGGCGGCATGCTTGCTTTGTTGCACGACGCGCTGATGGTGGTCGGTTTTTATGCTTTTACTGGTTATGAATTTGGCCTGACGGCGGTGGCTGCGGTGCTTACTATTTTGGGTTATTCCATCAACGATTCAGTGGTTATTTATGACCGTGTTCGTGAGAACCTGCGTAAATTTAAAAAAATGCCACTCGATGAACTAATTAATCTGAGCATGAATGAAACCCTTTCACGCACAATTCTCACTGTGATGACGACCTTCCTTGCGGTACTCGCCTTGGTGCTGTTGGGTGGTGAGGTCATTCGAGGGTTTTCTTCTGCTATTTTGTTTGGTTTGGTTGTGGGTACTTACTCATCCATTTATGTATCGTCAGCGATTCTGATTTACTTGAATCTACGCAGCACTGTTATTGCTGAAGATTCAGCGGCGTAAGCCCATGCAGATTCTGCGCGATTATCACCATAAACATATCCCCGATGGCATGGTGTTGGCGCTCGGGAATTTTGATGGGGTGCATCGCGGCCATCAAGCCGTTCTAAGTGAGGCTCAGCGCGTGGCAGAGCAACAAGAAAAACCATGGGGCGTGCTAACGTTTTGGCCACACCCGCGTGAGTTTTTTGCGCCGCAGCAAAAACCATGGTGTCTGCAACCGCTTGCCGCACGTTTGCGCACCCTTAAACAATATGCTGTTCCACATGTTTCGCTGTTGCGATTTCATGCCAATATGGCTGCGCAATCTGCACAAGATTTTGTGGACGAAGTGTTGGTTAAGCAATGGCGTGCCAGCCATGTGGTGACGGGGCAGAACTTTATGTTTGGTACTAAGCGTCAAGGCGATGCTGAGTTTTTGCGGCAGCGTTTGCAACATCATGGGGTGGGATATAGCGCGGTGCCTGCGGTGATTGAAGGTTCGCAGCCATGCTCGTCCACACGTTTGCGCTTTGCGCTGGCAGAGGGGCATGTGAATGATATTAGCGCCATTTGTAGCCGCGATTGGCAGGTGCAAGGACGCGTATTTCAAGGCCATCAGCGTGGCCGCTTGCTTGGTTTTCCAACCGCGAATATTCACTTGCAGCCACATTTTGCCTGGCACCACGGTGTGTATGCGGTGCGGGCGCGTTTGCTCGGGCAAAGCCAGTGGTTGCCAGCGGTTGCCAGTTATGGGGTGCGGCCACAGTTTGGCGCGGGCGCGTGCTGGCTAGAAGTGCATGTACTCGACATGCCTGAAAATACCAACTATTATCACCATACTATGCAAGTGGAATTGGTAGAATTTCTAAGACCAGAAATGACATTTCAGCATGTTGATGCGTTAATAGAACAAATGCATACAGACGTTGTGGTGGCTCGTCAGTCGTTGCAACGAAATCTTGGGAAATAAGAGGAGCATTTATGGTTCGTGCAACACGTTATAATCCGGTCCCTTCTCCCGCCAATAACCTTGTTTTTGGGCTGTTAGTGGCATTGCTTGGAGGGTTGTTTGACCAGTGGACTAAGCACCATATTCTGGCACATTTTATGAAAGAGCAGAACGTTCCTCCCATTCATTTGGACAGCTTTTTGCAATTTATTCTAGTGTGGAACCGTGGTGTCAGTTTTGGTATGTTTTCTGAGGCGGGTACTGTTGGGCCAATTGCATTAATGGGCTTAGCGGTAGTGTTGATTTTAGTATTGGTTGGATGGTTGTGGACATCGGTGAATCAGCTTGCAGTCGTGGCGATTGGATTGATTATTGGCGGAGCCGTTGGTAATTTAATTGACCGCGTACGCTTTGGTGCCGTTGTTGATTTTATTGATTTTTATATTGGTACCTACCATTGGCCAGCCTTTAATGTGGCGGATAGTTTGATTTTTATAGGTGTTGTGCTTCTCATTTGGGAGAGTATATTCCTTTCCGATAAACTCAAAGGTGAACTATGAAATTTTCTTCTCACTACACGCTATGGCTTGCGTGTGTATTGTTGCTCAGCGCATGCTCCGGTAATGTCAAAGAATCTCTTGGGATTGATCGTCAGGGGCCAGATGCATTTAACGTGGTCGCGCGTCCACCGCTTAGTTTACCGCCAGAGTTCAGCTTGCGCGCTCCAGCCG
>JAIXRX010000011.1 GCA_027485005.1 Alphaproteobacteria bacterium | reverse complement strand
CTAGTTACTCAAATCGTCCCAGAATTCTTTGACCTTGGTGAAGAAGCCTTCTGACTCAGGGCTGTTGTGCACGCTACCACCTTCTTTTTCAAACTCACGCATCAGCTCGCGCTGTTTTTTGGTAAGGTTGACTGGTGTTTCCACCTGCGCATGAATATACATATCACCACGCATGCTTGAGCGCATGACCGCCATACCTTTGCCGCGCAAACGGAATTGGCGCCCCGTTTGCGTGCCAGCTGGAATCGACACTTTCACACGGCCACCATCAATGGTTGGTACTTCTACCTCGCCACCCAAGGTGGCGGTGGTGAATTTAATAGGCACATTGCTGTGTAAATCGGCTCCTTCGCGCTTGAAGATGGGGTGCGCATTGACAGAAAGGAAAATATATAGATCCCCCGCTGGGCCGCCGCGTGTGCCGGCTTCGCCCTCGCCTGTCAGGCGAATGCGCGTGCCTTCTTCCACCCCTGCAGGAATGGTGACAGCCAGCGATTTTTCTTTGCGCATTTTGCCAGTGCCTGCGCATTTTTTGCATGGCTTCTCAATGGTCTGCCCGACACCATTACAAGTGTGACAGGTGCGTTCGACGGTGAAGAAACCTTGTTGAGCGCGCACGCGGCCATGGCCATTACATGTAGGGCAGGTAATAGGTTTGCTGCCCGCTTCTGCACCTGAACCTTCGCACGCATCACACGCCACCGAGGTGGTGACTTTGATATTGCGAGTTTTGCCTTTAAAGGCTTCTTCGAGCGAAATGCTGAGGTTATAGCGCAAATCGGAACCGCGCATGTTCGCGCCACGCCCGCCATTGCCAGATGCGCCTGCGAAACCACCACCGCCGCCAAATAAATCTTCAAAAATATCTGTAAAGGCAGAGCTGAAATCAAAGCCAGCCGCTCCTGCACCGCCACCACCGCCCATGCCGCCTTGGAAAGCACCATGGCCAAAGCGGTCATAGGCTGCGCGTTTTTGCGGGTCTTTCAAAACTTCATAGGCTTCTGTGGCGTCTTTAAAACGCTGCTCGGCTTCTTTATCGCCCGGATTACGGTCTGGGTGATTGGCCATCGCCAGCTTGCGGTAAGCCTTTTTCAGCTCATCGTCTGAAGCGGTTTTGGTAACACCAAGAACGGTATAATAATCGGGTTTGTTCATGCTCTATCTCATCACACGCACAAAGCGGAGGCAGCTAAAACCACCCCCGCCTTGTTTTGCGTTCATCCCTTATTTTTTATCGTCGTCTTTAACTTCTTCAAACTCGGCATCCACCACGCCATCTTGTGGCTGAGCCTCTGCTGAAGCGGCACCTGCCGCACCCGCCGCGTCGTCTTGCTGGGCTTTATACATTGCCTCACCAAGTTTCATGGTCGATTGCTGCAAGGCTTCAAACTTCGCTTTAATGGTTGCTGCGTCGCCGCTTTCAAGCACGGCTTTCAAGGCTTCCACATCGCTTTCGATTTTGCCTTTATCAGCGGCAGGAATTTTGTCGCCAAATTCTTTCAGGTTTTTCTCAGCAGTGTGCACCAAGCTTTCGGCTTGGTTTTTCGCTTCAATTGCTTCGCGGCGTTTTTTGTCTTCTTCCGCGTTCAGTTCCGCTTCTTTCACCATTTTGTTGATGTCTGCGTCTGACAAACCGCCCGAGGCTTGAATGCGGATTTGTTGCTCTTTGCCCGTCGCTTTATCTTTTGCAGAAACACTCACGATACCGTTCACGTCAATGTCGAAGGCGACCTCGATTTGTGGCACACCACGGGGTGCTGGTGGAATGCCCACCAAGTCAAATTGACCCAGCAATTTATTATCAGCTGCCATCTCACGCTCACCTTGGAACACGCGAATCGTCACCGCGGTTTGGTTGTCATCCGCCGTTGAGAAGGTTTGGCCTTTTTTGGTTGGAATGGTGGTGTTGCGCTCGATCAAACGGGTGAACACGCCGCCCAAAGTTTCGATACCCAAAGACAATGGGGTTACGTCAAGCAACAAGACGTCTTTCACGTCGCCTTTCAGCACCGCGCCTTGAATAGCCGCGCCCATGGCCACCACTTCGTCTGGGTTCACACCTTTATGTGGCTCACGACCGAAGAAGGCTTTCACTGCCTCTACCACTTTTGGCATACGGGTCATACCGCCCACCAACACCACTTCGTCAATGTCAGACGCCGACAAACCAGCATCTTTCAATGCGTTTTTGCAAGGGATGATGGTGTTTTGAATTAAATCATCCACCAGCGATTCCAATTTCGCGCGGGTGAGCTTCATGTTCAAATGTTTCGGGCCCGACGCGTCTGCTGTAATGAACGGCAAGTTCACTTCGGTTTGTTGCGTGCTGGAAAGCTCGATTTTGGCTTTTTCTGCGGCTTCTTTCAAGCGTTGCAGCGCCAAACGGTCGCTACGCAAATCAATGCCAGATTCTTTTTTGAATTCAGCGGCAAGGAATTCCAAAATGCGCATGTCGAAATCTTCACCACCGAGGAAGGTATCACCGTTGGTGGCTTTCACCTCAAACACGCCGTCGCCAATTTCAAGCACGGAAACGTCGAAGGTACCGCCGCCCAAATCGTACACGGCAATGGTTTTACCATCTTGTTTATCAAGGCCATAAGCCAGCGCTGCAGCGGTTGGCTCGTTGATGATACGCAACACTTCAAGGCCTGCGATTTTACCGGCGTCTTTGGTGGCTTGGCGTTGAGCGTCATTGAAATAGGCAGGCACGGTGATGACTGCTTGGGTCACTTTTTCACCCAAATAACCTTCGGCCGTTTCTTTCATTTTTTGCAAAATGAAAGCCGAGATTTGGCTTGGCGAATATTTCTCACCTTTGACATCTACCCATGCATCACCATTGTCCGCTTTCACGATTTGGTATGGCACGAGCTTTTTGTCTTTTTCCACCATAGGGTCCACAAAATTGCGGCCGATGAGGCGCTTAATCGCGAACAAGGTATTTTCAGGGTTGGTCACCGCTTGGCGTTTTGCAGGGTGGCCGACCAAACGCTCGCCATCCGCCGTGAAGGCCACGATCGACGGCGTGGTGCGCACGCCTTCAAGGTTTTCAATCACCTTCACTTCTTTGCCGTCCATAATGGCCACGCAAGAGTTGGTGGTGCCCAAGTCAATCCCAATCACTTTACTCATCTTGTCTCTCCTTCAGAGTCCTTTGAAATAT
>JAIXRX010000142.1 GCA_027485005.1 Alphaproteobacteria bacterium | reverse complement strand
GTGCCAAAAATCATGGTGGGAGATGATGGCAGCCTTGGCGCGCGTAATGCGGTGGTTTGCTCAGGGCTGGAGCATAAAATGGGCATCCACGCCTCCCCCACTTGCGTCATGCAATATGACAACGCCATTGGCTATCTGGTCGGTGAGCCACATCGTGGGCTTAAAGCTATGTTCACGATGATGAATGAAGCGCGTTTATATGTGGGCATGCAGGGCTTGGGGCTTGCGGAAGTGGCCTACCAAAATGCACTGTCTTACGCGCAAGACCGCCTGCAAGGCCGTGCCCTCAAAGCGCCTAAATTCCCCGAGAAAGCCGCCGACCCACTGACGGTTCATCCGGATGTGCGGCGCATGCTTCTCACCATGAAATCTTTCTGCGAAGGGGCGCGTTCTTTAGCGCTCGAAACCGCTTTGAAGATTGACGTGCTGCACCGCAGCAATGACGCGCAAGAACGTGAGGATGCAGAGGGCTGGGTGCAACTCATGACACCCATCATCAAATCCTATTTCACCGAAGAAGGCCACACCACCGCCCAAACCGCCATGCAGGTGTTTGGCGGCCACGGCTATATTGCGGAATATGGCGTGGAGCAATATGCACGCGATGCTCGCATTGCCATGATTTACGAAGGCGCCAACGGCATTCAAGGCCTTGATTTGATTGGCCGCAAATTGCCGCATAAATACGGCAAATATCTGCGCAGCTTCTTCCACCCTGCGACTGAATTTGTGGATGCACATCGCGACGATGCGGCCATGGCCGAATTCACCAAGCCACTCTACCAAAATATCAAGCAGCTCCAACAAGCAAGCCTGTGGATGGCACGCGCAGGACTCACGAATATGGACGACGCAGCCGCAGGAGCGAGCGAATATTTGCGCCAATTTGCATTGGTCGTCATGGCCTATCAATGGGCGCGCATCGCTAAAGCAGCGCTGGCACTGCCTGCTGAGCAAAAAACATTGGCGGATGAAAAACTGGCCACCGCGCGCTTTTTCATGCAGCGCGTGCTACCAGAAGCCACCAGCTTGCTGATAAAAATCACCGCAGGACGTAAATCGATTATGGATGAAGCGGTCGGGTTCTAAAACAACACCAATACACAACAAAAAACCCGCCAGCAAAACTGGCGGGGTTTTTATTAAATGACTCACTCTAAAGAGAGTGGTTGCTTTTGAACAATGCCGAGGTCAGGCTTGTTGCGCCCTAGCTTTCGCGTAGGCGAAAGACCGAGCCAGCCTTGAGCGAAACCTCATGTGAGCGCCAGCAGGCGCGCAGCGGAGGTAAACGCAAAGACTCTACGCCGCGTCTTCGGCTTTCTTCTTCGAACGATTCGCACGACGGCGCTCATTCGGGTCAAGCTCTGCTTTACGAAGACGAAGATTTTTCGGGGTCACTTCCACCAATTCATCTTCTTCAATATAGGCAATCATATCTTCCAGCGTCATACGCTTTGGCGGCACCAGGCGCACCGCTTCGTCTTTGCTGGTGGTACGAATGTTGGTCAACTGCTTGCCTTTCAGCACGTTAATCTCAAGGTCATTATCGCGGCTATGTTCGCCCACAATCATCCCGCCATATACTTTCTGACCTGGATCGATGAACATCACGCCACGATCTTGCAAGTTGAAGATAGCATAGGCCACTGCTTCACCTTGATCAGTTGAAATTAGCGCACCATTGCGGCGGCCAGCGATATCACCTTTATAAGGCGCATAGGAATGGAACAAACGGTTCATCACACCGGTGCCGCGCGTGTCGGTCAGGAATTCGCCCTGATAGCCGATAAGGCCGCGAGAAGGGGCCAAGAAGATGATACGGGTTTTGCCGCCGCCGGATGGGCGCATATCGGTCATTTCACCTTTGCGCAGGGAAACTTTTTCCACCACCACACCGGTATATTCATCATCCACGTCAATCACGACTTCTTCAATTGGCTCCATTTTCTGGCCATCTTCTTCTTTCAAAAGAACGCGAGGACGAGACACGGTCAATTCAAAGCCTTCACGGCGCATATTCTCGATGAGAACGCCCAGCTGCAACTCGCCGCGGCCACCCACTTCAAACGCATCCGACGTCGCTGTTTCGCTGACGCGAATCGCCACGTTTGTTTCTTGTTCAGCAAGCAAACGATCGCGGATCATGCGGCTGGTTACTTTCGTGCCTTCTTGGCCAGCAAATGGCGAGCTGTTTACGCTAATGGTAATCGCCATGGTCGGCGGATCAATCGGCAAAGAAGGAATCGGAGCCGCAAGGTCTGGCGCGCCAATGGTGTTTGCCACGGTCGCATCAGTCAAACCTGCGATGCTGATAATATCCCCTGCTTGTGCTTCTTCAATCGGCATACGTTTAATGCCTTGGAAGGAAAGCAATTTAGTCAAACGCCCTTGTTCCAACACTTCACCTGCCAAGTTCATTACTTTCACGGGTGAATTCACTTTCGCTTTGCCGCTGTAAACTTTACCGGTGAGGATACGACCCAAATAAGGATCGGCTTCCAAAATGGTGGCAAGCATCGCAAATGGCGCATCTTCGTCCACATCCGGTGCAGGCACATGCTGCACAATCAAGTCAAACAATGGGTGCAGGTTTTCTTGTGGATCACCCAATTCTTTCACGCACCAACCTTGACGGCCAGACGCGTAAAGCACAGGGAAATCGAGCTGTTCATCCGTTGCGCCAATCGCCGCAAACAAATCGAATACATCGTTTAATACCACGTCAATTTGCGCATCCGAACGGTCGATTTTATTGATCAGCACCACAGGGCGCATGCCGCGCGCCAATGCTTTCGTCAAAACGAATTTGGTTTGTGGCAATGGGCCTTCCGCCGCATCCACCAACAAAATCACGCCATCCACCATGCTGAGTACGCGCTCTACTTCACCACCGAAATCGGCGTGGCCTGGGGTGTCGATGATGTTGATGCGGGTATCGTCCCATTGCACCGAGGTACATTTTGCAAGAATGGTAATTCCGCGTTCTTTTTCCAAATCATTGCTGTCCATCACGCGTTCAGCGACGGCTTGGTTATCGCGGAAAGTTCCGCTTTGACGCAGTAATGCGTCAATAAGAGTCGTTTTGCCGTGATCCACGTGTGCAATAATGGCCACATTTCGTAAGTTTGACATGGTTTTTTCCATCCGTTGAGAAGTTGCTGGCGCCCTCTATAGCGCAGAAATCCTAAATTTCCAGCAAATATTTCATGAAAGCTGCATATAGATTGCTGCATGACGTGGAACCCTGCGCCCGCTATAGCCGAACCATAGAAAAAATAACACGATAGGGAGTTGTTTATTATGGGTATTCGCAGCGCATTGGCCAAAATCTGGGATATTCGCCTTTCTAAAAAGCTACCCTTGGTGATTTCCCTCAGCGCGCTGTTTGCGGGCGGTGTGGTTGGCTTTCTGGCCCTTCAAAGCTCTCAAGAACGAGCCATGGAAAATATCAAACAAAATTATTCCACATTGGTGGAAGAGCATGAAGAGCAGCTCACGGATATTCTCGAGGGCATCCAGCAAGATATTAACTTCATGAGCGTCAGCCCACTCACGCAGGATGCGCTGAAAGATTTCAGCAATGCTTGGAATAAATTTGGCAGCAACCAAACCGCAACATTGCAGACGCTATATATTGATAGAAACCCTCACCCTATTGGCAAAAAAGAAGAGTTGGATGCAGCCGATGACGGCTCGTATTACAGCCAGCTTCATGCCAAATACCACCCTGCTATCCGCACCTTCTTGCAGCAACGCAAATATTACGATGTGTTTCTGATTAATCCTGAAGGTGATGTGATTTATACAGTTTTCAAAGAGCTTGATTTTGCCACCAATCTGAAACAGGGGCAGTGGAAAGATACCGACCTTGCCAAAGTGTTCAACGACGCTATCAACCTGCCCCCAGGCTCAGAGAAACTGGCCTATGCAGATTTTAGAAAATACGCCCCCAGTAAGGATGTGCCCGCAGGGTTTATTGCCAAACCGGTCTATGATGATAATCAGCAGCTGCTTGGCGTGATTGCCTTCCAAATGCCGATTCAGACATTTAATGACATCCTCACCTCGGCGCCAGGGCTTGGCAAAACAGGAGATTTCTTCCTAATTGGGCAGGATAAATTATTGCGCAGCCAATCGCGCCTGAGCCAAGATAATACGATTCTTGTGCGGGAAGACAAAACGCCGCAGGTAGAAAAAGCCTTAGCAGGTGAACGTGGTTTTCTAGAAACTGCCATCAGCTCAGATGGGCGTGCCATTTCAGCCGCTTATGGTTTCCTCGATTTTCATGGGGTGCGCTGGGGTTTAGTAACCGAGATTGAAGAAAAAGAAATCTACGCGCCCATTGTGCAGATGCGTAATGAGATGTTGCT
>JAIXRX010000134.1 GCA_027485005.1 Alphaproteobacteria bacterium | reverse complement strand
TGCATCGACATGTCACACTGCAAGTAAAAAGGTGGTTTTTTCGATATGTTTGAGAATCTTGGCCAGAAATTTGGTGATATTTTTAGCAAATTAAAGCGCAAAGGCGCTTTGACCGAAGCAGATATTGACGCTGCCATGCGTGAAGTGCGCATTGCCCTGCTTGAAGCAGACGTGGCCCTGCCCGTGGTAAAAGAATTTGTGAATTCACTCAAAGAAAAAGCGGTGGGTACGGAAATTGTTAAAAGCATTTCACCTGCACAAATGGTCATTAAACTGGTGCAAGACCACCTCGCCGAGCTGCTCGGGAGCGACACCAACGAGCTGAATCTAGCGATGACGCCGCCTGCCGTATTGCTCATGGTGGGTTTGCAAGGTTCGGGCAAAACCACCAGCACTGGCAAGCTCGCGCTTCACCTCAAAAACAAACTGCATAAAAAAGTGTTGCTGGCGTCCTTGGATATTTACCGCCCTGCCGCGCAAATGCAGCTGGAAATTCTGGCCAAACAAGTGGGCGCTGGCAGCTTGGCCATTGTGGAGGGTGAAAAACCCGCCGCTATCACGCAGCGCGCGCTGAAAGCCGCGAAGCTCGAAAGCTATGACGTATTGCTGCTCGATACTGCCGGACGCTTGCATATTGATGATGCGCTGATGGCCGAATTGAAAGAAGTCAAAGCCCTTGCCAACCCAATTGAAACCTTGCTGGTGGCGGATTCGCTCACTGGCCAAGACGCGGTCAATATCGCGCAATCTTTCCATGAGCAAATTGGCGTCACGGGGATTATCCTCACCCGTATGGACGGCGATGGGCGTGGCGGTGCAGCGCTTTCCATGCGCCACGTGACGGGCCAGCCGATTAAATTTGCGGGGATGGGCGAGAAAATGGACGCGCTGGAGCCGTTCCATCCGCAGCGTATTGCCTCACGCATTTTGGGCATGGGCGACGTGGTGAGCCTAGTGGAAAGAGCCGCCGAAATGGTGAGCCAAGACGACGCAGAGGCCATGGCCAAGCGCATGCAGCAAGGCAAATTTGACATGAACGACCTGCTAAAACAGCTTAAAACCATGCAGAAAATGGGCGGCATGGGGAGTATTATGAGCATGATGCCGGGGATGGGCAAAATTAAAGCCCAAATGGAAAATGCCAAAATGGATGACAATGTGCTCAAACGCCAAGAAGCCCTCATTCTTTCCATGACCCCTAAAGAACGCGCTAACCCTTCCATCATTGCCGCCAACCGCCGCAAACGCATTGCTGCGGGCGCAGGCATGAGCGTGCAGGACGTGAACAAGCTGCTCAAAGCCCATATGGAAATGGAAAATATGATGAAAAAAATGAAAAAAATGGGCGCAGGCGGCCTGATGAAAGGCGGTCTTGGCGGTCTCATAGGGGGGCTTGGCGGCATGGGCGGCGGATTGCCTAAAGGCTTTAAATAAAACTTGCGACAAACCATGAGGTTTGCCGCAAGAATTTATCACTAAGGCCTTAATACTTCAAAGGAAGCGATAGTGCCAATGCACCTCCTTCACCGGTGCTCCCGACATCGAGAAAACGGTGATTTTAGAGGTTAGGGTATTACCCCCCTTCCAGTAAAGAGCGGGACCAGCATTGTGTGTGCCCGCAACTTCGCTGGCGGGAAGGATGTTACTATAAACCGCTATAAAAAAGCGGTTTTTCAGCTCATCTTCCCACTCCCAGAGAACGATGTCTGGGTTCAGCCTACGAAATGTCGGCTTGACTGTTTTGACAACCGTCATCACAAGGGTATCCCCCTGCGAAGTTAGGGATCGCTCCCCTTTTGAAATTTCGATTGCCATGACATGCCCTTTTTCAAGGCTGTCAATTCCAGCAATCTCTTTTTGGCTTCTCGAAAAAACGGCTTGGCCAGCAGCCATCAGCGTTACTCCCAACGCGATGGCAAAAGTTAAAATGATTTTTTTCATGAAAATCTGCGCATTTTTTAGTTATTATTTTCAGTGCGCATCCTAAAAACATCTAAGAGTATATGAGAGAAAACAACTGAATGTTATGAAGTTTTTATGACATTTGATTAGTTAAGCGCCCTGACAAACTAAGCAAAAAGAGCTATTGGGATAGAAAAACTCCGCTAGCATAACCAAAAAAGCACTTGCACCCCTCAAAAAACTTGGCTATAAGGCGCGACCTTATCATAATCAGAAGGATTGGGAAAAACCCATGGCTATTAAAATTCGCTTAACCCGCGGCGGCACCAAAAAGCGCCCTTATTACAACGTTATTGTGGCTGACGCTCGCGCGCCGCGTGATGGTAAATACTTAGAAAAAATTGGCATGTACAATCCAATGCTGCCAAAAGACAGCGTTGAGCGTATGAAAATCGACAGTGACCGCGCAACCTACTGGTTGTCTCAGGGCGCTCAACCGACCGAACGCGTAGAAAAATTCCTCTACAAACTCGGCATCACCAAAACCATTACCGATTACGCTTCAAAACCTAAACGCGCTCCTAAAAAGGAAAAAGCTGCGTAAGTTTTAAGCTCTGCGCTCATTGCGCAGCTGGTGTGAAAAAAGACAGACCCCGATCAATGATTCATTGGCGGGGTTTGTTTTTGGGGTTTTTACATTTGTTTCCGCTGCGCGCTTAATGCGATCGCATGAAACTCGCTCAAGGCTGATACGGCCTTTTTCCTATAAACCTGCACTTGTCATACCAGCGAAAGCTGATATCCATAGTTCATCAATCACAAACTTTGAAAAACTATGTCAAAAACCATCCTCATCGCGCGTCTTGCCGCGCCCCACGGCGTTCAAGGCAGTATTAAATGCCTTTGTTTTCTCGAAAACCCGAAAGATCTCGCTAAGTACAGCGGCAAAGTGCTGCGCGCGGATGGTAAGCCATGGCCAACCTTCAAAGTATTAGGGCAATCAGCAGGGCAGATATTATTACATTTTACTGGCCACACCAGCCGCAATGACGTGGAAAGTTTACGCGGACAAGAGCTTTGGCTACCACGTGATTTATTGCCCGCTGAACCAGAAGAAGATGGCAGCTTTTATATGGAAGATCTGGTAGGGTTACAGGCGCTGAATACCGCTGGAGAAAAAATCGGAAAGGTCATTTCCGTTCAGAATTATGGTGCAAGCGACCTGCTGGAAATTGAACATACAAACGGTGCCTGCGAGCTTTATACCTTCACCGAAGCTAATTTCCCTGAAGTGGATATTGAGGGCGGCTGTATCACCCTCACCCCACCAGAATTTTTGGAATAATGCACGCTCGCCTTGCCCGCTTCTTTCATGTCTATTGGCCGCTGCTAGGCTGGTTGATGTTCATCATCATCTGCCGATGGCAGTGGCTGGACATGCCGCTAGAACGCGATGAAGGTGAATATGGTTATTTAGCGCAGCTTCTACTTCAAGGCGTTGCGCCTTATGCTGAAGCTGCCAATATGAAACTCCCCGGCACTAGCTTTATGTATGCGCTTTTTATTGCGATTGGTGGAGTCAGCGCAAAAACGATTCATCTTGGCCTACTCTTCACTAATTTACTTACTGCTATAGGGTTATATTCCTTAGCTCGCCAATGCATCAATCAACGAGCAGCATCTTTGGCGGTTGGATTCTTTGCCTGCATGAGTTTGTTCACATACGTTATTGGTTTTGCGGCACACGCCACCCATTTTGTTATGCTATTTGTTGTGATTGGCCTCGCTATTGGCTATCGCACGACAGAAAAACCTAATCTTTGGCGTAGCGCCGCGATGGGGTTATGCTTGGGAACGGCCATTCTTATGAAGCAAACGTCCCTATTTTTTCCTATTATGGGCGGATTAATGCTGCTGCGTGGGTTTAATAAAAATTTACCAATGATTCAGACAAAGCATTTTTGGAGCACAGCGCTTTACAGCATTTGCGTGCTTTTACCCTATGCACTTTTGGTGCTTTGGACATATCAGGCAGGGGCCTTCGAAATATTCTGGGAATGGACAATTGTGTACGCGAAGATTTATGCTTCAGGAAGTGGATACTTAAGCGACGTACAAACAACATTTGTATCGACTTACGGTATAAACATTTACCGTTTAGCGCGAGTCCTACTCATCATTATTTTACCCATTCTATGGTTTCACTTTGTTACACGCTGCATTACCACACAAACCAAGCAAGAATACCAAAATGCCGAAATTTTTATCCGTGATTTTTTATTCTTTTCTTTGCTGGCTATTATTTGCGTTACCTTTATTCGCCACCATTATTTCATCCAATTAATCCCTGCAATCTCCCTTGCTTTAGCATGGTGGCTTAGTCTTTTCATTGATTGGATGGAGCAAAAAAAATATTTAAAAAATGTCCGATATTTTTTCTACATACCTCTTATTATTTGCATGTGTAATGCTTTGAATAACACGTTTCTGACGTCCAAAGAAAAAGTTTTTGATCAAGTCTATGGCTTGCTTTATTTTAAGGCATCCCCAGATATCGCGAAAACTATTAAACAATACACAAAGCCAACGGATCGCATTGGTATTTTAGGATCAGAGCCGCAATTACTTTTTCTTAGTGAGCGCCGCTCTGCCACCAGTTATTTATACACTTATGCGCTGATGGAAGAGCAACCGCTGGCTACGCAAATGCAAGCAGACTTAATCCAGCAAATAGAATCACAAAAACCATCATTGCTAGTGAATGTACTTGATGATTATTCATGGTCGGTACGACCAACATCACATTTAGAGATTTTTGATTGGATAGAGCACTATCTTGCCTCGCATTACACGTTAGTCAGTGTCTATGATATTAGACCGAACTCTAAAAACACCGTAATAGAAAATATTGTGTCGTGGCACAGCACACCAGAAAACCCGACTC
>JAIXRX010000067.1 GCA_027485005.1 Alphaproteobacteria bacterium | reverse complement strand
TTGCGTTGGCATGACAATGCAGCCCTTGCTTCCGCAGCATCAGAAAATGGGCTGATTCAGCCTGTTTTTGTGTTTGATACGGATATTCTAGCGCGATTTGTGAACCCTAAAGACCGCCGACTGAACTTTCTTTCTGCGGTGCTGTGCCAGATGGATGCGCAGCTTAAAAAGCAAGGTGGAAGCCTGCTGGTGCTGCATGGATCTGCGGTAGAGGTGATACCTGCGCTTGTGCGCGCCACTCACGCTAAAACGTTACATGCGGCAGCAGACTTTGAACCTAGCACTCGGGTGCGTGACAAAACGGTTGCAGACGCATTAGAGGGGATATGTGATTTTAAACGGGTAAAAGATCATCTGATTTTTGCGCCGCATGAAATTTTGAAAGCAGATGGCACGCCTTACAAAGTTTTCACGCCATATAGCAAAGCGTGGCTTGCCAAATTAAATGACGATACGGTTGCCGTAAAAGTAGCGCCGCATGTAAAATGGACAAATCATAGCCATGATGTTATATCCCAGGCGGGTTTGAAGATATTAGATTTATCGCGTGGGCCAGCGGCATTACTTGAGCAAATTGGCTACACATATATTGAAGATGCACAGTGGCCAGCTGATGCTGGGCCAGAAATGCTGCGTGGGTTTGCCGCCTCAGGTGGCTTGAGCCGTTATGGTGAAACACGCAACGAAATGGCGCTGAAGGGCACTAGCCGGCTTTCTCCATATGTGCGATTTGGGCTGGTGAGTGTGCGTGAAGCCGTGCGTGCCGCATTATCGCAAACCACACATGAGACATGGCTTAATGAAATTATCTGGCGTGATTTTTATGCAATGATTCTGTTTCATTTTCCAGAAACACCGACACAGGAATTTAATGAACGCTACCGCGGAAATGCTTTGCAGTGGAGCCAGAATACGGAACATTTTGAGGCGTGGAAAGCTGGCAAGACAGGCTATCCCGTGGTGGATGCCGCGATGCGACAATTACTTGAGGAAGGCTGGATGCACAACCGTGCACGGATGATTGTGGCGAGCTTTTTGACCAAACATTTGCATTTAGATTGGCGCTGGGGCGAAGAACACTTTGCGCAGTATTTAATGGATTACGATCAGGCGTCTAACGTGGGAGGGTGGCAGTGGGCGGCTTCGACCGGCACGGATGCACAACCTTATTTCCGTATTTTTAACCCCACCACCCAAGGGGAAAAATTTGATGCAGAAGGTGAGTATACTCGCCGTTATGTTCCAGAGTTACGCGCACTTTCTGCTAAACATATTCACACACCGTATAAATTCGGGCGGCCAGAAAACTACCCTGCGCCTATTGTGGTGCATGAAGAATCCCGTGCCAAAGCACTGGAAATGTTTAAGAGAATCGCGTGAAATATTGGCTACTATATGCGCTAAAAATTGGAGTGGCCGCAGCTTTATTGTGGCTGGTGTTTCGATTTGTACCAATGGAACAAGTGCAGGACATATTAAAGAATATTAATATGAAATGGGTATTGCTGGCGTTACTACTGATGCTGCTTGGGCAAGTAGGTATGGCGTGGCGCATGCAATTTTTATTTGGCCAAGCGGGCGTGAAGATTGCTCACCTGCACGCCAATAAACTCATTTTTATGAGTAATTTTTGTAATAATTGGCTTCCTGGCGGGCTAGGGGGCGACGTAGTGCGAGGCTATTTATTTCGTGCAGAACTACCCGCTAAAAAACTAGTTCAGTTATTGGTAGCAGAACGCTTAAGCGGTTTAAGTGTAATTGCTGGCATGGCGCTTATTTTTTTGATGCTGCTTTTACCTGCTGACGCCAAGATATTAGCCTTGATATTAGCGGTGGGGGCGGCATTTTACCACGTATTCAGTAAGCGCTTGCTTGGGCTTTCCAGCTACGCGGCGTGGGGTTGTGTATTTCTTTCATGGGGGAATTATGTGGTTTGGACGGCTGCATTTGTGGCTTTGCTCTATGGGCTGCTCCCAGCGCTTACATGGCATGGCTTGCAGGCCTATTTAGTATTATATTCGCTGGCGGTGATTGCTGCCATTCTACCGATTAGTGTTGGTGGTTTGGGCTTACGTGAATTCGTTTTTGCATATGGCGCTCCCCAACTTGCGGCAATGACACATGTCTCGCTGGATTCACAGATACTAACGGCAGCGGGCTTGGCGTTATATGGCGTGATGCTACTGGCGAGTGCGCCTGGGGGCTGGTGGTTGCTACAATGGAGAGAGCTGGCTCCAGGCAAGGATTAGCAGCTATTGTTACCATCATATGAATTTTTTATGACATGGCAGAAGCTATGCAATTTTTATGGTATAGTTACATTATAAAATTGATGCGCGGAGTATAATATGAGTGCTTTAGGATATGATGCATTGAAAGCTGTTCCCCCCGCTTATGCCGTGTTGGTGGACGAAGAAACGCAAAAAAGTATTCTGGCAGATTTGAAGCGTATGGGTGTGCCGGTAGATTCATTGAATGCGGATGCACGCGCGGCAATGATTGCGGCGATTGCGACATTCCCTGCAGTGCAATTAGATACAGGCGATGTGAGTTTGCTGGATATTGGACGTTCGGCAGGTGCCGCACGAGTGATGGCAACCGATTCTTCTCGTCGTGGACGTGCAGAAAATTCTGATAACTATACACCGCCTACCTCTGAGAATGCGCAAGACGCCGAGGCTTCGCGTTTGAAAGCGAATGATGATATTTTTCTGCAGCAAGATGAAGAGATTGATTTTTCTACGCGTAAAAGACGCCTGAAGCAAAAAGTAGCAACGGCGATTGCGCCGACTATTTTAGCAGCCGCTGCCGTTGAAAAAATTACTCAGGAAGAAGCCAGCCCTGCTGCCATTGAGAGCCTTGCGAATGATATGGTGAATGCGATGGAGGGCTTTGGAAGCCAGTATCCACAGGCATTTGAGGCCTTTGTGTATCCACGCGCGCCACATATACAAAATATGTTAGCCGAGCGGCTCCATAGTAAAACGGGTGGGCGGATGACAGCTTTGCCGCTTGAAGAAAATGGCATTGAAGATATTGGACATTTGAATCATAGCGTTAAACGCCCTGAGGGTTTGAAAGTAGCAGATGATGTGCTTAAAGGGTTAGCTGCTAGTTTATTAGTCGCCGTGAATCAAGCGGATGGGCTTGAGAAAGTAAATATTGCTCCCGATAAACGAACAGGTGTCGATCCGTCTATGAATATGGCGCGGCTAAAAAATCCAAATTAAATATATTTTATTAAGGGCTGACTCAATTTACTAATCTGGCAGGCCTATGTCATAACTGTTTTTCGACCTAGCGAGTGATAGGAAAAACCTTTACCAGCCATGTCTTCTAAGCGATACAGATTGCGTAAATCGACCAGCACGGGGGCGTTCATTTTTGCTTTCAACTCATCAAAATCGAGCACGCGAAACTCATTCCATTCCGTTAAAATCAATAATATATCTGCACCAGTTGCGGCGTCATAGGCATCTTCTGCATAGCTAATCTCAGCGGGCAGTAACGCTTTGGCATGTTCTATGCCTTGCGGGTCAAACGCGCGAATGGTGGCTCCTGCATCTAATAATCCCGGCAGAATCACAAGGCTTGCACTGTCGCGCATATCGTCGGTATTGGCTTTGAACGTCAGCCCCAGTACACCGATCTTTTTGCCTTTCACACTGCCGCCTACCGCGCGTAGAATTTTTTGCAGCATTTGATGTTTATGATTTTGGTTGGCCTCAATCGCGCTATTCACCACATAGGAGGCTGTGCCAAATTGCTCTGCAATGGCGCTGAGGGCGTGGGTGTCTTTGGGGAAGCACGAGCCACCATAACCAGGGCCGACTTGCAGGAAGTGATTGCTGATACGTTTATCGAGCCCCATGCCGCGCGCCACGTCATGCACATCCGCGCCTGCCGCTTCACACAGCAATGCCATTTCATTTATGAAGGCAATTTTGGTGGCAAGGAAACAGTTGGACGCATATTTGATAAGCTCCGACGATTCCAGATCCGTGAATAAAATCGGCACATTGTTGGAGGTGAGGGGATAATAAAGCTCAGACATGCGCTGACGCGTGGCAGCATTTTGGGTGCCCACCACAATACGATCAGGGAACATGAAGTCCTTCACCGCGCTGCCTTCACGCAAGAATTCTGGGTTGCTGGCAATATTAAATTCGACGCTTGAGTTTACACGGCGCATCACGTCCGCCACTTTTTGGCAGGTGCCAACGGGCACAGTGGATTTCACAATCACCAGTAATGGTTTGGTGGCGGCCTTGGCAATTTCTTCGGCGGCGGCGAACACATAATCTAAATTGGCTTTGCCGTCTTCAGACGCAGGCGTACCAACAGCAATAAAAACAATGCTGGAAGATTGTACAGCGGCTGCAAGGTCGGTGCTGAAATGCAGGCGTTTGGCAGCGTGATTTTCTTGCAAAATTTTGGTAAGACCCGGTTCATAAATCGGTACTTCGCCAGCATTCAGGCGCTCAATTTTGCTGGCGTTATTATCAATACAGGTCACATGAAAACCGAACTGCGAAAGGCACACACCCGACACCAGCCCAACATATCCTGTACCTACCATGGTAATATTTAACATCTAGTACTCCTGATTTATTCCCATACGTCGTCGTTTATCGGTCTTGTCGGTACGCACGTAGTATTCCTACGCTTACGTCCTCCTCGCCTCGAACTTCTAGTACGAAAATAAATTAGAAGCACTAGAAATTAGCCCTTAAAGTATTTTTGCTAATGAAAATATGCTGGCATGGGGGCGGCTTGTTTGCTAAACGTATGTTCAGTTAATATCGGAGTGGAGGTGATTATGGCCCGTAAGGATGTGCGCGTGGAGCGCAGAAAAGAATTGATAGAAGCCAATATCCACTGCATTGCTCGTTATGGCATTTCGGAAACCACGGTGGCGCATGTAAGCCAAGCAGCTGGCATGTCCCGCGGGATTGTGAATTTCTATTTCGACAGTAAAGACCAGATGATGCTGGATACGCTGCAATATCTCTCCAATAATTATTTGGACGCGCTACGTTCGGCTGCTGAAAAACAATCAGACGATGCAGTGGACGCCCTCAAAGCCGTAGTGCGCGCCAATTTCCACCCCAGCATTTGCCAACCCAAGCGCCTTTCGGTGTGGGCGGCGTTTTGTGGGCAAGCGCATGCCAACCCAAAATATCGTAAACTCATCAATAGTTTTGACGGGGCGCACCGCTTGCTGGTGAGCGAACTATGGGCGATGATTCTAAAAAACCTCGGCAAGAAAAAGAAAGAACGCTTTGACTTTGCATGGGAGCTACACACCATGATTCGCGGGTTATGGATGGCGTTTTTGCTGGATCAAGACAAGCCCGAGCGCGAGCTAATGGCCGATCGCTGTGTGGGCTTTGTGGAAAAGCAAATTCAAGGGCTGGTGTTGGCCGGAGATACGAGCCAAAAAGAAGCCTCTGAGATTCGTAAAACCGCTATCAAAAAAGCAGCAGGCGGCAAAAAGAAAAAAGACGGCGTTGAAACCAAACAGCTGGACTTTGAAGATTTGTTCAAACGCGCGACCGCCGCCGAAGAGCACGGCACCCGCGTTGAGGACGACGACACCGACGAAGCCGCTTAGAAATTATAATAAATTGTGGATAAGCCTTCCTTTTAACACAAGGGAGGCTTTTCTTTTTTGCGCCATTTCGCTACAAGTTTTTCTATGAGTTCATTCCCCTTTGTCCATCTGCGCGCCCACACCACCTATTCCTTGCTGGAAGGGGCGATGAGCATTAAAGCCATAATGAAAAAATGCGCGCAATATGGCATGCCCGCGGTGGGGATGGCAGACAGCAATAACCTCTTCGGTTCGCTCGAATTTTCGATGGCAGCGGCAGACGCAGGCGTCCAGCCTTTGATTGGCGTGTGCCTGCATTTTACCGACGCGTTGGAAGAAGGCAAAGTGCGCACACCCGCACAACAAAAAGGCGAGCAGCTTTTGTTGATGGCGCAGAATGAAGAAGGCTATACCAACTTGCTGGCGCTGGCTTCCAAAGCCTATCTCGCCCCTGTGGACGGTGTGGTGCCGCTACTTTCTTATGTGGATTTAGCCCGCCATGCAGACGGTATTTTATGCCTCACTGCAGGGATTTATGGCGGCGTGGGCCAGCGGCTTTTGCAAAACCGTGCGACAGATGCCGAAGAATTGCTAGGCCAGCTTGCCCGCGTGTTTGAAGGGCGATTATATGTAGAGCTGATGCGCCATGGCCTGCCTGACGAAAAGCAGATAGAGCCCGCCATGCTGGAGCTCGCACTGAAATTTAATCTGCCGATTGTGGCGACGAACGACGCTTACTTTTTTGATGCTGATATGTATGAAGCACATGATGCGTTGCTGTGCATTGCCGAAGGCCGCTATGTGGGCGAAAGCGAGCGCCGCCGCCTAACGCCGGAACATCGTTTCAAATCAGCGGATGAAATGAAAACGCTATTTGCGGATTTGCCCGAGGCGCTTGCTAATAGCGTGGAGATTGCCAAACGCTGCGCGATTATGTCACCGAAACGCAATCCGATTTTACCAAGCTTTGGGGGCTTAGACGAAGAAGCCAACATGCTGCGCAGCCGCGCCCGCGCTGGCTTGGAAGAACGCCTTCGCACGCATGTCTTCAGCGAAAACATGGATGACGACACACGCACTGCCAAACAAAAAGAATATAGCGAGCGGTTAGAATTTGAATTGGATGTAATTATTCGCATGCAATTCCCCGGCTACTTTCTCATCGTATCCGACTTCATCACATGGAGTAAAGAGCAAGACATTCCCGTAGGGCCGGGCCGTGGCTCGGGCGCCGGCTCACTGGTTGCATGGGCGCTGTTGATTACCGACCTTGACCCGCTGCGATACGGCCTGCTGTTTGAGCGATTCTTGAACCCTGAACGTGTGTCGATGCCCGATTTCGATATCGACTTTTGCCAAGACCGCCGCGACGAGGTGATTAAATATGTGCAAGCCAAATATGGCAATGCACGCGTGGCGCAGATCATTACCTTTGGTAAATTGCAAGCGCGCGCAGTGCTGCGCGACGTTGGGCGTGTGTTGCAACTGCCTTATGGTTTGGTGGACCGCATTTGTAAATTAGTGCCCGCCAACCCTGCTAATCCCGTGACGCTTAAAGAAGCCATCGAGATCGAACCGCTGCTTAAAGCTGCGATTGATGAAGATGAGCAAGTATCGCACATGGTGAGCATTGCGCTGAAGCTTGAAGGTTTAAACCGCCATGCCTCCACTCACGCCGCAGGAGTAGTGATTGGGGATAGGCCACTGCAAGAACTCGTGCCGATGTATTGCGACGCGCGCTCCTCCATGCCGGTCGTGCAATATAGCATGAAATACGCGGAATCTGCGGGTTTGGTGAAGTTCGACTTTTTGGGATTGAAGACCCTTTCCGTATTACAACAAGCGGTGAAATTTGTGGCGCGCAAAGGTGTGGAACTGGATTTGCTGAAGCTGCCAGAAGGCGACAAAACGACTTACGAACTACTTGGCGCAGGCGACGCAACGGGCGTTTTCCAGCTGGAGAGCCAAGGCATGCGCGACACGCTGCGCAAGCTCAAGCCAGATTGCATTGAAGATATTATCGCGCTCGTTTCGCTCTATCGCCCAGGGCCGATGGACAATATCCCAACCTATATCAAACGCAAACACGGCGAAGAAAAACCCAAATATTCGCACCCCGCGCTCGAAGAAATTCTGAAGGAAACCTACGGCGTTATTATTTACCAAGAGCAAGTGATGCAAATCGCGCAAAAGCTTGCTGGCTATAGCCTTGGGGAAGCAGATTTGCTGCGCCGCGCGATGGGTAAAAAGATCCGTGAAGAGATGGAAGCGCAGCGCGGGCTGTTCACCTCGCGTGCGATTGAACGCGGTGTGAAAGAAAATATCGCCAAAGAAATTTTCGATTTAATGGCGAAATTTGCGGAATATGGTTTCAACAAATCGCACGCCGCAGCTTATGCATTGATTGCGTACCAGACTGCGTTTTTGAAAGCGAATCACCCTGTTGAATTTATTGCAGCATCCATGAATTATGAGATGCACAACCCCGATAAACTAGCGATGTTCAAAGAAGAAGCAGTGCGCGCGGGCATTCGCGTGCTCACGCCAGACATTAATAAATCAAACGCAAAATTTGACGTGGAACAGCAGCCAGACGGCACGCTGGCCGTGCGATACGGTTTGGCGGCTTTACGCAATGTAGGCGAACAGGCCATGCAAATTGTGGTGGATGAACGCGCGCAAAATGGTGAATTCCGCGACATGTTTGATTTTGTGGAACGGGTGGATGCACGCGTGCTCAACAAACGCCAGCTTGAACATTTGGTGATGGCAGGTGCGTTTGACAGTTTATTTGCCAACCGCAAGCAGCTCAGCCTTGCGCTGGAGATGCTAACCAACCACGCGCAAAGCATGCAGCGCGACCGCGACGCCCAGCAAGAAAGCCTGTTTGGCGCGCCAGAAGTCGCTGCCAGCATGCATCGCCCTGCTATGCCGCAAGGTGAAGATTATCGCCATATGGAACGTTTGCAGCAGGAATTTGACGCCATTGGATTTTATTTATCCTCGCATCCTGTGTCAGAATATGCGGATTCACTTTCACGTTTGGGCGTGATTGGCAGCGCGTTTTTGGCGGAAAAATTAGGCGAGAAATACGCGCCCGTTTCCATTGCGGGGATTGTGACGGCCAAGAAAATTCGCGCGTCCAACCAAGGGCGCTTTGCGTTTATTTCACTCTCCGACGCAAGCGGCATGGTGGAAGTGGCGGTGTATGACGAAAAATTGCTGAACAGCAAAAATGCGCTGCTTGAAAATGGTAATTTGCTGCTCGTGCGCGCCGACGGAAAAGCGGATGATGGCGGCGTACGGCTAGTTGCGCGTGCGCTTGAACCATTGGAAGAAGCCATTAAAAAATCGAGCATGGTGGGCACCGCACCTGTGAGCGACGTGATTAAATTAGCTGTGCATAGCCCCGCGCAAATCAACCAGATTAAATCTTTGTTGGGTAGTCCTGCGCCGCATGGAAAGAAGATTGAACTGCTGCTGAAAATCGCAGAAGGTAAGCAAGCGCGGGTGCGATTACCAGGTATGTATCAGCTGGCGGGTGCGGATATTTCACAGTTGGAAAATTTATGCAAAGTGCAAGAGGCAGTGGCCTAAAATTTACTATCTTTTGTTATGGCTAGGCGCTAAAAAGTAGGCCAACAAGGTGGGCTGTATGATTGAAGAATTTGTGCATTTTATAGTGAATTTGGTGCATGACTGGGGTTACTTCGGCATTTTGGCCATGACTTTCTTAGAAAGCACCTTTGCCCCGATTCCTTCGGAAGTGACTATGATTCCTGCGGGTTATCTTGTGTATCAAGGAAAAATGAATTTTCTTCTGGTGTTTTTGTGCAGTCTGGTTGGCACCATGGGCGGCAGCTTATTTAACTATTGGCTTGCTTCATCGCTCGGGCGGATTTTCTTTTTACGTTATGGCCATTATGTGTTTTTGCCTGTTGAGAAACTGGATAAAATTGAGAAGTATTTCGCAGAACATGGTGAGATTTCAACTTTCACTGGCCGACTGATTCCGGGGGTACGCCATGTGATTTCCTTCCCTGCGGGGCTTGCGCGCATGGATCTCAAAAAATTCTGTCTTTATACCTTTGTAGGCGGAAGTATCTGGATGATGGTACTACTTGGCTTTGGCTATTTTATTGGTGCCAAAGAAGAGCATGTGAAACATTATTTTCCTATTGTGACGGCCGTTGT
>JAIXRX010000196.1 GCA_027485005.1 Alphaproteobacteria bacterium | reverse complement strand
CAGGTAATGCGCTTCATGAAAGGATAGGCAATCACCAACGGCAAACTCGCCACTGCCAAATACAACGCCTCGATGCGTAATTGAAAAGCGATAGCCGCCGCGATACTCAGCAAAACAAACAGCACAGCGAGTGCCTGCTTTGCGCTCAATGCACCAGACGCTAATGGGCGGCTGGCCGTGCGCGCAACCTTACCATCAAAATCTCTGTCCCAGAGGTCATTGATGATACATCCCGCCGAGCGCATCACCACCGCGCCCACCGCGCAAAGCGCCAATAAGCGCACATCTGGCTGCCCCTGCCCCGCCAAAGCCAGCGCCCATGCGCATGGCCAAAATAGCAGCCAATTTCCCACAGGTTGATGCAAACGCATCAACTGAATGATGGCGCGCCAAACGTTTGGTGTGGTCGGAGTTGCTTGCATGAACGTGGTCGGTTATAGGTTTTAGATATGTTAGAAAATCTATCCTACCCAAAAATCCGCCTATTTGTCGAGATGCCATTGCAGGCAGGCGCACAAACCATGCTGGACAAAGACCAAACCCACTATCTGGCGCATGTGCTGCGCGCCAAATTGGGGGACGCGGTGGCACTTTTTAATGGCCAAGATGGCGAGTGGTATGCCACCCTCACCGACCTTGGCAAAAAATCCGCCACCCTCACCGTGCAACAAAAACTACGCGAACAAACCACCACGCCGGATGTGACGTTGTGCTTTTCGCCGCTCAAACAAAACCGCCAAGACTGGCTGGTAGAAAAAGCCGCCGAGCTAGGCGTGAAGCGCTTGCAACCGGTGGTGATGCAGCGCTCTGTGGTGCGCCAAGCGAATGAAGAACGCTTACGTAAAATTACCATTGAAGCCGCCGAGCAATGCGAACGTTGCGAGATTCCCGAAGTGGCACCGCTTTGCACGCTGGAACAATTGGTCACCAAGTGGAACCCCGCCGTGCCCCTGATTATGGCAGACGAAACTGGCGCAGGCACGCCCCTGCCGGAACTGCTCAAAACATTGCCAGTGGGTGCAGCAGTAGGGTTATTAATTGGCCCAGAAGGAGGTTTTTCACCAACAGACCTCGACATTCTGGCTCGCGCTCCCTATATAAAACATATTGGCCTTGGCCCACGCATTTTGCGTGCGGAAACGGCTGCGATTGCTTCTCTTGCGGTGGTGCTGGCGCAATTGGGAGATTGGAACACAGCCCCCGCCTTTCGTGGAGAATCCGCATGATTAGCATTTTACCGCAACTTGAACTGCTGCTTTACCGCGACGAACGCGAAGTGAATAAATGGTTTGACGCTGCATGGGCGAATTTGCCGCCAGTGGTTTATAGCTCGGTGGATGTGCGCCATGCGGGCTTTAAGGTTGCCCCTGTGGACACCAATCTTTTCCCTGCGGGTTTTAATAATCTTTCTCACGCCGCGCGCATCCGCACGTCCGACCGCTGGCGCCAATTTTTCAAACGTGCTTACCCCGAAGCCAAACGCGTTTTGCTGATTCCAGAAAATCACACCCGCAATATGGGCTATCTGGATAATCTCAGCACCATTTTGCGCTTACTACTAGAAGCTGGCATGGAAGTGCGTTTGGGTAGTTTGGTGGCAAGCGCCGATTCACCCTATGTGGTTTCCACCACCAGTGGTGA
Organism: Alphaproteobacteria bacterium; assembly: GCA_027485005.1. Lineage (GTDB taxonomy): Bacteria > Pseudomonadota > Alphaproteobacteria > Rickettsiales > JAIXRX01 > JAIXRX01. The sequence continues at coordinate 4,151 of JAIXRX010000196.1, read as the reverse complement.
AGTGCTTAAAGGTGAAGTGCTGACCAAAAAAGATGGCAAGTTGCAAACCGCCGCTGGCTTTGTGCCAGACGTGATTTTTCTGAACAATGATTTGTCCTCTGGTGTGCATGAACTGTTAGAAGGCATCTCGCAACCGATTATTCCGGCACTCGCGCAAGGCTGGCACAACCGCCGCAAGCGCAATCATTTTGCCGCCTACGACGCGGTGGCCAAGCGTTTTGCCAATGCGTTTGAAATGGACCCGTGGCTTATCAGTGCGCATTTCAGCTATTGCGGCGCAGTGGATTTCAAAGAACGCAGCGGCATGGAATGTGTGGCCATTCAAGTGGAAAAAGTCTTGCGCGCAACTGCCGAACGCTATGCGTTTTATGGCATTGAACAAGAGCCTTACGCCTATATTAAAGCGGATGCTGGCACCTATGGCATGGGCATTATGACCGTGAAATCTGGCGATGAAGTGATGAACCTGAACAAGAAAAATCGCAATAAAATGAATGTGATTAAAGAAGGCGTGGAAGTAACCGAAGTGCTGGTGCAAGAAGGTGTACCGAGTGTAGATGTGGTCGAAAAAGCACCTGCCGAACCGGTGATTTATCTGGCCGACAGCCACGCCATTGGCGGGGCGTATCGCGTCAATAGCGAGCGCGACGCACTCAATAATTTAAACGCCGCAGGCATGCGATTTGTTGGCATGTGCGACGAAGTGAACGACGAAGTAACTGGCAAAGTGCCGGTGAAAGATTGTAACCAACGCGCCTTTGGTTTGATTGCGGAACTGGCCACCCTCGCCGCTGCGCAAGAAGATTTAAATCATGCGGAAGAAGCCGCATAACCTATGTCATCTGATTATTCGCATTGGTACGAAGACGATAAACACAGCAAACCCAAAGAAGAAGTGCGGCGTTGTGACGCGCCGGGCTGTCACGAAAAAGGTGAACATAAAGCCCCCAAAGAACGCCCGAATGGCGACGAACCGCCGCGCGAATTTTTCTATTTCTGCCTGAATCATGTGAAAGAATATAATAAAAAATGGGACTATTTTGCTGGCATGAAAGGCGAAGATATTGAGCATTACCGCCGCGAAGCAGTGACAGGTCACCGCCCCACATGGAAGCTTGGGCATTTAGGGCAAGGCTTTACCCGCGCGAACCTAGAGGCCAAACTTTACAGCTTTATGCGCATGGATGGCGCGGCCCAAAACTATACGGCCGCCCAAGCCTTCAAAGGCAAAACCCGCAAAGACATGGCGGCATTAGATATTGAATGGCCATTTGATGAGCGCGGCCTAAAAAAACACTACAAAGCACTTGTGAAAAAGCACCACCCTGATGTAAACCCAAACAACCCGCAAGCTGAAGAGACATTTAAACGCATCACCCAAGCCTATCACAGCTTGCTGCGCGCCCTGCAAAACAAAGATTTATAACGAGAATTTTATGTCGAAAAAAACTGCTGAAACTGCTGCCGTTCCTACCAAAAAAATCAACACCAAAACGGTGTTTGGTTTTGATTGCCCGTTTGAGGTGTTTGGCTTTGCAACCGCTGATGAATATGTGCCAGCGATAGATGACACTTACCATTTTGACCCCGACACCACGATCGCTTTGCTTGCTGGCTTTGTGTATAATCGCCGCGTATTGGTGCAAGGCATGCACGGCACGGGGAAATCCACGCATATCGAGCAAGTGGCCGCGCGCCTCAACTGGCCATGCATCCGCATCAACCTCGACAGCCATATCACCCGCACCGATTTAGTGGGGCGCGACGCGATTGTTCTCAAAGACGGCAAACAGATTACCGAATTCAAAGAAGGTTTGTTGCCGTGGGCGCTGCAACGCCCTGTGGCTTTGGTGTTTGACGAGTATGACGCCGGCCGCCCCGACGTGATGTTTGTGATTCAACGCGTGTTGGAAACCCAAGGCAAACTCACGCTACTTGATCAAAATCGCGTGATTAATCCGCACGCCTCTTTCCGTTTGCTCGCAACGTCTAACACCGTTGGTCTGGGTGATCCTTCAGGTCTTTATCATGGTACGCAGCCGATCAACCAAGGGCAAATGGACCGCTGGAATCTGGTGACCACGCTCAATTATTTGCCTGCGGCGGTAGAAGAAGCGATTGTGTTGCGCAAAATTTCTGCGCTCAATAACGCCAAAGGCAAAACGCTAGTAAAACAAATGGTGTCACTCGCTAATCTCACGCGTGAGAGCTTCCGCTTGGCAGATATCTCGACGGTGATGTCGCCCCGCACTGTGATTACATGGGCGGAAAACACACAAATTTTTGGCGATGCTGCGCATGCTTTCCGCGTGACCTTCCTCAATAAATGTGAAGAAACCGAACGCCATATCGTCAGCGAACTTTATCAGCGTGCGTTTGGTAAAGAGCTGAAGCAGGCCGCTTAATCACATGAGCAAACAAGAGGCGCTCTCCCCTCTCGAATCCGCTCTCACCGCCGCCAGCAAAGCGCTGAGTGGCGAGGCTGAGATTACATTGAATTTTGGTGCCAACCAACTTTCAGACGGGGTTTCGCGCAGCTCATTATTTCTGCTGCCATCTTTGCCCGAAAATGCCACCCCTGCCAAACTGGCGGATGTGCGCGGGGAAGCGGACCTCACCGCCCTAACCTTGCGCTATCACAATATGCACATGCATATGCATCAACGCCCAGCGAGCCCGCAAGCCGCGCAATTATTTGACCGTTTAGAACAGGTGCGCATTGAAAGTTTGGGCGCGAATCAGCTTTCTGGTGTGGCGCAAAATTTACAAGCGCGTTTGCAAAACCGCCTGCGTGGCCAAGTGCCCCTGCCTGCGTCGGAAGCGATTGCGCTGGTGCTGCGCGCCGCACTGGCCAACGATTTGAGCATCCCCAAGCCATTGCAGCACCATGCACAAATGTGGCAAGACGCGCTTAAAAATACACTCGAGAAACATGGCGAGACACTAAAAAACACATTAGAAAATCAGCATATTTATGCGCAAACATTGCGCGTGATGCTGGCGGATATTGCCGCCCTCGACAGCCAATTTTCAGACGCGCAATTGCAAGAAGAAGCTGCCGCACGTACGATTTCAACTCAGCCGAACGAACAAGATGCTGAAAAAGACCAAAGCATGGATCTGGATGCCACAGGAAGCTCCGAAGAATGGGGCGAAGAGGTAGAGGAGGATGAAGAAAGCAGCGCTACTGTGCAAAGTGCAGAGATGCCACCGCCTGACAGCAAAAAACAAAAACACGCCAAAACGCCACCTATTCCTGACTTGCCAAATCTGCCCAACATCGAAGGTGAAGATGGCTTGCAAAGCTATAAAATTTATAGCGACGCACATGATGAAATCGTGCATGCCGAAGACTTAGCAACGCCCGAAGAACTAGTGCGCTTGCGCAAATTGCTGGATCAAAAACTCGCGCTTTTGCCGTCCGTTTCCAGCAAGCTGGCCGCTAAATTGCAGCGCTTGCTTTTGGCCAAGCAACAACGCCATTTTCAGATTGAACAGGAAGACGGAGAGCTCGACCCCACGCACCTTTCCCGTCTTATCAGCACGCCATTTTATAGCACGCCTTATCGCCGCGAACATATCACCGATTTCCGCGACACGGTGGTGACATTACTGCTGGATAATTCAGGTTCTATGCGTGGTCGCCCGATTACGGTCGCCGCGCTCAGCGCTGATATTCTCGCCACCACACTGGAGCGCTGCGGTGTGAAGACAGAAATTTTAGGCTTCACCACGCGTGAGTGGAAAGGCGGCGAAGCACGCAAAAAATGGATGGCAAATGGCCAACCGCCAGCCCCCGGGCGCTTGAATGATTTGCGCCATATTATTTATAAATCTGCGGAACTGCGCGCGGTGCTTGGCCGCAAGCGTTTGGGCTTGATGCTGAAAGACGGTATTCTAAAAGAGAATATCGATGGCGAAGGGATTTTGTGGGCCTATAACCGCCTGAAAAAACGCCCCGAACAGCGCAAAATTCTGATGGTGATTTCCGACGGCGCACCCGTGGATGATGCCACACTTTCCAGCAATCATGCGGGATTTTTGGACACGCATTTACGCCAAGTGATTGCGATGATTGAAAAGCGCGACGAAGTAGAATTGCTGGCGATTGGGATTGGGCATGATGTGACACGCTATTATAGCCGCGCGGT